>NZ_JBEZFO010000022.1:0-131634 GCF_040649495.1 Micromonospora sp. NPDC048947 | reverse complement strand
CGTTGATGTGGTCCCCCCCCTGGGGGGGCAGCCCCCCCCCCCGGTCCGGGGGGGGGGGCTTCGGGGTGCCCGGGCCTTCCCTCGGCTGCCGCGCACCCCCCCCCCGCCCGGGGGGGGGGGCCGCTTCCGCGTGTGAGAAGGGGGGTCAGGACTGGTAGCCCGCCGAGCGGTACTCGTACTCCCGGTCGTCGTCGCGGTCCCCGTGGTCGCGGCTGAAGTCCCAACCGCCGGCCGCCTCGCGACCGGGCCGACCACCCACCGCGAAACCGCCGATCTCCTGGCCGCGACGCCAGCCACGGAAGTAGCCGGTGGTGTTCTCCGCGAGGCTTGCCGCATCACGCACTATCCGCAATGGGCGCTCCTCGCGCAGCGGCGAACCCGGCACCAGGTTGGCCTGCGGCACGCGCTTCGGCAGCCCGGCGTTGGTCTCGGCGCCCACCGCCGGGCGGGCCGCCTGCTCCGCGGCCTGCCATCCTGTGTCGGCGGTGGTCGACCAGTCCAGGTCGGACTCCTCGGCCTGCCCGACGAACCAGGCCGACTTGGCCTGCGCGAAGATCAGCAGATCACCGTCGCCCTCGTCGGCGACCGGCGGCGGCCGGTGCTCCATGGGCGGCGGCCGGTGCTCGACAGGGGGCGCCGGCCGGTGCTCGGCGGCGCGCTCGGTGCGGGCGGCCGCCCGACCGTTGCGAGCGGCCTGCTCGCGGTCGACCAGGCGCAGCGGCGGCGTCTCCAGGTGCTGGTCCGCGGGAGGGGTGAGCCCCTCGCGCAGCGCCCGGTCGGCCAGCGGCGGCGGCTCCACCAGCCGCAGCATCGGCGGCTCCGGTGGCAGGTCGTCCGCCAGCCACGGCGGGGTGACCCGACCGTCGGCCCGACCCGGGTCGGTCGGGGCGTCGACACCTCGGCTGCCGCCGTACGAGTAGGCCACCGGGTTGTTCGGTGAGCTGTCGGACGGGTCCTCCGGGTTGTTCACCAGCGGCCAGTTCGCCCGGGAGCCGGGCGGTGCGGCCTCCTGACCCGGACGGGGGGTCGGCACCGGAATGCTGAGATCGGTAGCGCTGAACCCGCCGGTGGGTGGCTCGTCGACCGGAGGGCGTTGCAGGTGACTCGGCCGGGGCTCGCCGTTGGTCTTGGGGCGGGGCGGAATGACCGTCCGCTGCCGCTCGGCCCGCGCGTTGTTGATCGCGGCAGTGGTCAGCGTCGGCCGGAACGGCTCACCGGCCTCGGCCGGCGGCACCATGCCACGCTGCGCCGGCGCGATCGGGGTGATCCCGGGCGGCGGAGGCGGCGGCGAGGAGACCGGCCGGTTGGTCGGGCCGTCGATCCGGCTGGGAAGCGGCTCGCCGCGACTGGGCAGCGTGGACTGCGGCGGGCCAGCCATCGCCGCCGGAGTCATCGGCGCGGGTGCGACCGGCGGCGGCGTGACCGGCGCGGGGGCGACCGGCGGCGGCCCGAGCGGGCGGGGCGACGCCAACGGCGCGTTACCGGGGACCGGCTCGGGACGGCTGCGCCGCCCGCCGGCGGGTGCCGGGTCGGCGGCTGGCGGGGTGGGTCGCACCGACCGCAACCCGGCGTTGGTGCCGGCGAGGCCGGTCAACCCGGCGTTGGTGCCGGCCAGGCCGGTCAATTCGCCGACGGACTCGCCGCGGCGCGCCGCGGCCCGGCGGCCGGGTGCCTGGGCAGGCGTGCTGACCCGCGAGCTGAGCGCGCTGACCAGCGCCTCACACCCGGCGTCGCAGGCCCGCACGGAGGCGACGGCCTGACGGACTGTCTCGGCCACAGCGGACGTGAGCGCCCGGTTGACCGAGGCACGTCGGGGTGTCTCGGAGATGGCGACCCGCAGGGCGGTGACCGCCTCGTTGATCTCCTCGGCATCGGCGACCCCGTCCGCGGCGAGGTGCGCCGCGATGGCATCCGCCGCTACCGACACCTCGCGACCCCGGGCCACGGTGCCGCCGAGCATGCCCGGCTCGGGCAGGGCGTCCAGCACGGCCAGAGAGACCGGCTCGGCCGGGTCCGGGTAGGCGCGCAGGGCCGCCGGGTAGAGCTCACGCAGAACCTCGCGCAGCGCCACGGCGGCGGAGTGCCGGCCACTGGCCAGCGCGGCGTGCGCGGAGAGCACCTGCTTGTATCCGGCGAGGTCCCGGGGCGCCGGCAGGGTGACGGCGGAGAGCGCCCCCGCCTGCAACGCGCGGGCGAGGCCGACCGCCCGTCGTTCGGCCGGAGGTGACTGCATCTCCTCAAGGGAGTCGTCGTCGGCGAACCGCTCGGCGAAGTCGTCCACCGAGTCGTCGTCGGCGATCGCCAGGGGCCGCCCCGCCGCGCTCAGCAGCGAGGTGACCGTGTGGTCGTCGCTGTCGGCGGCGATGGCCGCACCGCTCGGCCCGCCCGACCGCTCCACGAGCAGCGCGACGAGCTGGGCGTAGCCAGCGGCGTCATCGCTGATCTCGCAGACATGCAGCAGACGGCCTGCGTCGTCGACCACAGCGGACGTCAGCGTCGAACCGGCGGAGGCCGGTCGGTCAGCCGGATCCGCCGAGGCCAGACCGCAGTAAACGCGCACGAGCGCCACGGCGTCGTCCTCCTCCCGGGACAGGTCTTTCCTCTGCCAGCAACTGATGCTCCCCGGTACGGGTCAGTCGCGCCAGTCCACCACCGCAGAGATCTTGCCGACAATGGTGCGCCAACCCAAACTCGCGGTCTGCGCCCCGATCTTCTTCAGCCGTCGCCGGGCCATGAACGCGCCGATCCCACCGTTGGCGGTGCCACGCAGAGCCTCGTCCAGGTCGTCGAGGCTGGAGCCGGCGGAGAGCATGTCGAGTACCGCAGGCAGCCGCAATGCGTACGAGAGGTCACGCGCGGCCTCGCCCGCCTCGATCAGCAGGGTCGAATCCCAGGTGTCGTGCCCGCCGCGCAGGTTCTCCACGACCAGGTCGAGTTCGTAGGTGTCCTCGTCGAGCGGAGCGATATCTGCCGGCTCCACCCGTTCGGACAATTCATTCCAGCTGTCCAGTTGGGACAGATCGTTGGGCGCACCGGATCGGATGAAACTGACAAGCGACTCGGGGGTCTTGAACAGCAGCAGCTTGCCTTGGTTGCTGAGGAAGACCGGCACCTCCTCGTCGTCCGCCTCGTCCGCGACGGCCTCGTCCGACTCGTTGTCGGTCTCGTCGTCGGTGTCGGTGGCGGCGCCGTCCCGGCGGCGCGTCGACTCGTCGTCCTCGTCGGCGAACTCCTGGGCCAGCTCCTCGTCGAGGATGACGACGGTCTCGTCGTCCTCCTCCTCCTCGACGGCCTGGCGGCGGGCGAGGAACGGGTCATCCTGGTCGCGCTCGGTCACGTCGGTGGGAGTCAGCGAGCTGGCCGGCCGGTACGCCCGAAGCGTGAAGCCGGTGCCGGCGGGCAGGGCGATCTCCACTGGGTCGATACGCAGCTCGTCCCAGAGTGAGCGGTCGATCGACGCCGACGGGCGGTCGGTCTCGGTCTCGTCTGGCTCGGCCGCGCCGGTGGTGTCGTCGAGCTCGGGCTCGTCGGCGTCGGGCCGTTGGGGCGACTGGCGGGCCACGCTGACCTCCGTGTGCTTCGGGTTGCCCACCCACCGGGGTCTCTGACCGGCGAGTGACTCTGGGCACATACCCTAGTCGGCGGCCCTGGGTGACCGATGCCCGCACCCCGGTGGCCGGTTGGCGCACGGGTCCGACCTGCTGGTCGTCGCCGCTGGCGAAGTAACGGTTCGACAAGTAGCGTAGCTACGTATGAAGGCCCAGGCGCTGCACGGCCATCTCGACGCTCTGCTGCTCGCCGTGCTCGAACAGGGCGCGCTGCACGGCTACGCGATCATCGAGGCGCTGCGCGCCCGCAGTGACGGCAGTCTGGATCTGCCCACCGGCACCATCTATCCGGCGCTCCGTCGCCTGGAACGCGCCGGTCACGTGGCGAGCACCTGGAGCACTGTCAGCGGCCGGGAACGGCGGACGTACCAGCTCACCGACTCCGGCCGGCGGGCGCTGGCGGGGGAGCGGGCCGGTTGGCGCGAGTTCCAACTGACTGTCGGCCGGTTCCTCGACCCGGGCAGCCCGCCCAGCCCGGCCTGAACCGCAGCCGATCAGCGGGTGGTGGCCAGCAGCCAGCCGCGCGCCGCGCGGGTGAGCGAGAAGTAGGCGCCGCCCACCAACACGGCGCCGATGATCATCGGGGGCCAGTGCAGCGCAGCGTCCCAGAGGTTCAGCGACCAGGTGAAGAGGGCGCCGCCGGTCACTATGCCGAGGACCAGCAGGCCGGTCAGACCGGTGCCCACCGCACGCTGGGCCAGAGCCAGGCCCGGCCGGGGCGAACGGGCGCTGGCCCGGACCACAAGCAGACCGACCACGGCGAGCAGCAGCGTGCTCATCCAGATCCAGTCGACCGAGTTGGAGAGCAGCAGGTAACCGGCCGGCGGACGGGGGCCGTCGCTCCAGCTCGCCCCGCGCCAGGTCAGATCACCGGCGACGACCCCGACCCCGGCGATCGCCAGCATCCGCAGAGAGAGCCCACGCAAAGCGCCCACCGCCAGCTCGGCCTGCCAGGACGGGAGCACCTGCGCCGGTGAGCCGAACTCGACCACCGCCCGGCGCTGCGCCTCGGTGGGTGGCACCCCGCTCTCGCGGTACGCCTCGACGGCGTCCAGCAACCCGTGCCGGGCCTCGGTCAGCAGGTCGGACTTGAGTCGCGCCGGCCCCTGCAACCGAGCTGCCAGCTTCCGCAGGTGCTCGTCGACCATCACGTCCTCACCGCGCCGCATGGCACCACAGTGCCACGGACTCCGGCCGGTCGACGTCCGGGAGAACCCTGGTCCGCCCCCGAGGCGGATCAGGGGGCGAGCGCCAGGTAACCCCGTTCGGCAGCGGCCTGGAGCAGCCACTGGTCCCGGTACCAGCCCGGGGCCGCTACCAACTCGGCGTGCCGACCGCGCTGGATCACCCGACCGCCGTCCAGGACCACTATCTCGTCCAGCTCGGCCAACCCGCTGAGCCGGTGGCTGATCAGCAGCACCGAGTGCCCGGCGGGGGTGGCGGCCAGGGCGGACGCGAGCACCGCGTCCGCGGCGGCCGGGTCAAGACCTTCGGTGGGCTCGTCGAGCACCAGCACCGGCGGCGAGGCGAGCAGGGCCCGGGCGAGCGCCAGCCGCTGCCGCTGCCCGCCGGAGAGCTGCCCGCCCTCCTCGCCGACCAGCGTGTCCCAGCCCGCCGGCTGAGCGTGGACCCAGTCCAGCAGGCCGGCGGCGGCGGTGGCCGCGGTCAGCTCCTCCTCGCCTGCTCCGGCCCGCCCGAGCAGCAGGTTCTCCCGCACCGTGGCATGGAAGACGTACGCCTCGGCCAGCAGCCCGCCGACAGCGCGCGGCAGCGCTTCCTCGGCGTACGCCGAGAGGTCGTCACCGTCCAGGGTGACCCGGCCGGACGCGGGCCGGACGGTGCCGGTCAGCACGGCGGCCAGTGTGCTCTTGCCGGCGCCGCTCGGGCCGACGACGGCGATCCGGCGTCCCGCCGGCAGGTCCAGGCTGACCCCGTCCAGGGCGGGCGCCGCACCGGAGCGGTACCGCACTGTCACGTCGACGAAGCGCAGCTCGTGCGGGCCGGTCAGGTCCGTTGGACCGGTCGCCGGCGGCGCGGCCGGCGGGTCGGCGTCGAGCAGGTCGGCCACCCGGGTCAGGCCGGGCCGAAGCTGCGTCCACTGCCGGGCCGCCGCGACCAACGCCAGCGTCACCTCGACGGCGGCCAGTGTGCCGACGGCCAGGACGCCCACCAGCACCCCCGACACGTCGGCGGCGAGCGCGACCAGCACCACCGCTGCGGCGGTCACGCCGGCGGCCAGCACGCCGGCCGCGTCCACTGCGAACCCGGTGGCGGCCAGCCGACGTTCCAGCCGGGCCAGCCGGTGGGCGCGCTGCTCGGCGGCGCGCAGCGTGACGTCGGTCGCCCCGAACGCGGCCAGGTCGGCCGCGCCGTGGGTGAGGTCGATCGCGTCGGTGGCCAGCGCGCCCCGCAGGGGGGCCACCTCGGCCGCGCTGCGGCGGGTGACCGCGGTGGCCAACGCGGGCAGCGCCACCCCGGCGACCAGCAGCCCGACGGCGAGCGTCCCGGCGGCCGGTGGTGAGATCAGCGCCGCCACGGCGACCGCGGACACACCGACCACCGCCGCCGCCGAAGCGGGCACCAGCACCCGCAGCAGCAGGTCCTGGACGGCCTCCACGTCGGAGACCAGTCGGCTCAGCACGTCCCCCGAGCGGTGCGCCGTGCCACGGCGGGCCGCCAGGGTGGCGAAGACCCGGGCCCGGACGTCGGTGATCATGCGGAGCACCGCGTCGTGCCCGGCGAGCCGTTCGGTGTAGCGGAACACGCCCCGGCTGATCGCCAGCGCCCGGACCGCGACGATCGCCACGGTGAGGCGGTCCAGTGGAGGCTGACCGGCGGCGCTCATCAGCAGCCAGGTGGCGGTGGCCATCAGGGCCAGGCCGGCGAACTCGGTGGCGGCTGCCAGCAGCCCGGCTCCGACCAGGCGGCCCAGGTACGGCCGGGCCAGTCGCAGCACGGCCCGCTCGGCGGCGGCCCGCCCGGCCGGTGCCGCGTCGGCCACCACCGCCGGCCCGTGTTCGGCGGTCATCGGGCGGCCTTCTGAGTCGGTTCGGGCGTCAACTCGGTGACCCGACCGTCCTCGATGCGCAGGATCCGGTCGGCGTCGGCCAGCAACGCCGGTCGGTGCGCGACCAGCAGCGCCGTCCGCCCGGCGACCAGTCGACGGGTGGCGTCGAGCACCACCGCCTCGGCTGCCGTGTCGAGTCGGGCGGTGGGTTCGTCGAGCAGCACCACCGGGGCGGAGCGCAGGAACGCCCGGGCCAGTGCGACCCGCTGCCGCTGCCCACTGGACAGCCCGTGACCGCGCTCACCGAGCAGCGTGTCCAGGCCGTCGGGCAGGCCGGCCACCACGTCGTCCAGGGCGGCGTCGTGCACCGCGGCGGTGAGTACGTCGGCCGCGGTGTCCGGCGCGCCGAGGCGGATGTTCTCGGCCAGCGAGGCGGCGAAGAGGTGGGCCCGCTGCGGCACCCAGGCGAGCTGCCGGCGCCAGGCGTCCGGGTCGGCGGTGGCGAGGTCGACCCCGTCCACGGTGATCCGCCCGCTGGTCGGTGCCACGAAACCCAGCAGCAGGCCGAGCAGCGTGCTCTTGCCGGCGCCACTGGGCCCGATGATGGCTATCCGCTCACCGGGCCTGATGGTCAGTGTCACGTCGCGCAGCGCGGTGGTCCGCTCGTACGCCACTGTGACCCCCTCGAACCGGATCACGGCCCGCGCGTCCGGGACGGAGGCGCCCTCGGCGGCCCGGGGCGCTGTGGGCGCGGCGGAGACTGTCAACGCCTCGTCCAGCGCGGCCAGCCCCTCCATGCTGGCGTGGAAGCGGCTGCCGGCGGCCCGCAACGGCAGGTACGCCTCCGGCGTCAGCAGCAGCACCAGCAGCGCGGTCTGCAGGGCCAGCCCACCGCCGAGCAGGCGGATGCCGACCGGCACCGCCACCAGCGCCACCGAGAGGGTGGCGACCAGTTCGAGGACCAGCGCGGAGAGGAACGCGATCCGCAGCGTCTTCATTGTGGCGACGCGGTGACCGTCGGCCATCCGGCGTACCACGTCGGTCTGCGCCCGGGCCCGTCCGAACGCGCGCAGCGTGGGCAGCCCGGCGACCATGTCCAGGAAGTGCCCGCCGAGCAGCGCGAGCCGTCGCCACTGCCGCTCGGTGGCGGCCTGCGCCTGCCAGCCGAGCAACGCACCGAAGACCGGGATCAGCGGCAGGGTCAGGGCGATGATCACCGCCGAACTCCAGTCGGCGAAGACGACCCGCGCCAGCACCGCGAGGGGCACCGTCACGCTGAGCACCAGTTGCGGCAGGTACCCGGTGAAGTACGCGTCCAGCGCGTCCAACCCACGCCCGGCCAGGGTGGCGATCTCACCGGCCCGCTGCCCGGCCACCCACCCGGGCCCGTGCCGGCCCACAGCGCCGAGCAGGTCGGCCCGCAGCGTGGCCTTGACCGTGGCGGCGACCCGCGCCGAGACCGTGCCCTGCGCCCAGACCAGTGCAGAGCGGGCGGCGACAGCTACCACGAAGCCGGCCAGCGCCGGTCGATCCAGCCGACCGTCGATCGCGGTGGCCAGCAGCGACGCGAGCGCTGTGGCCTGCGCGACGATCAACCCGGCGGCCAGCACCCCCAGGAGCGCGAGCACGGCAAGATCGCCCCGGGCCGCAGGGACCCGGCGCAGCAGACGCCTGTCGAACGGACGGCGGCTCACCAGTACACCGGTGCCCTACCGTCGGTCCGTCCTCGGAAAACCCACCAGCACATCGCCTGGAAGCCTAGTAGGGCCGGAAGTAGCGGCAGCGCCACCCAGCCCAGCAGCCGCAGTGTCGGCGCGCTGGCGGCGGCGTCGGCCACCCGCAGCGAGGCGTCCGGGTCGGTCGTGGACACCAGCACGTAGGGCCAGAGGGCGGCTCCGACCAGCAGCACCGGCAGCGCCAGGGCCGCGCCGGTGGCGACCAGAGCCCACCCTGGCCGCCGCCGGGCGAGCGCCGCGCGGGCCGCCAGCAGCGCCGCCACGAGCAGCACCGGCAGGAGTACGGCCACCGCCGGACGCTGCACCGCGTCGCGTACCCGGGCGGAGAGCAGGCCCACGACGGTGGCCAGGGCGACCGTGGTGAGCGCCACCGGCACCAGCCGGCGGGCGGTCCGGCCGACCACGGCGGCGGCCTCGGCGGGCAGGCGCACTGTGAGGAAGGTCGCCCCGTGCACCGCGACCAGGGCGACCATGGCCAGCCCGGCGGCGGCCGCGAACGGGGTGGCCAGGTGCGTCACCCCGGCGACGTGCCCGTCGGCCTGGAGGGGCACACCCTGCAACAGCGCGGCGAACAGCACACCCCAGCCCAGCGCAGCGAGGGCGCTGCCGATCACCACGACGCGGTCCCAGCGGGCCCGGATCCGCTCGTCGTCGGGTCGACTGCGCAGTTGCACCCCGACGGTGACCAGGATGACGCCGACCAGGGCACCGGCGACGGCCGGATAGCAGCCGGCGAGCAACTCGCCCTCCAGGAGGGGGAACGCGCCGAAGAGGATGCCCATGGCGGCCACCAGCCAGACCTCGTTGCCGAGGAAGAACGGGCCGAGCGCGGTGAGCGCCTCCCGCCGCCCCGCCGGACCGACGCCGCGGGCGAGCAGCAGCCCGACGCCGTAGTCGTAGCCGGCGAGCACGAGGTAGCTGGCGAAGAAGAGGCCGAGCGCTGCGTACCAGGCGAGGTCCACTGTCTACTCCTCAGAGGAGGGCGGGTTCGGGGTGGGCCGGCTCGCTGGACGGTGCCGGTGGGCGGCCGAGCGCCGGGTCGGCCGCGCCGCGCCTGGCGTGCCGGGCGAGCAGCACCCAGTTGGTGACGGCGAGAGTGCCCAGCAGCAGGCTGAACCCGATCAGCGAGGTGAGCATCAGCGGTGCGCTGACCGGGGAGACGGCCTGCTCGGTGGGGAGCAGCCCGTACGCCACCCAGGGTTGACGGCCGACCTCCCGGGAGATCCAGCCGAGGATCACCGCGATGAACGGCAGCGGCAGGGCGAGCAGGATCAACCAGAGCGGGAAGCGCAGTCGGATGACCCAGTCCCGGAAGAGCAGGGGCAGCAGCAGCCAGACGCAGCCGAGGGTGAAACCGATCAGGATCATGAAGCCCAACCCGACGCTGGCGAGCACCGGCGGGGTGTAGTCGCCGGGGCCGAACCGCGTGGTCCATTCGGCGATCAGCGCCTGGCTCTCCGGGCCGTCGCCGCCGAACTTGGTCGGCTGCACCGCGCCCACCGGGCCGAACTGGGCGAAACCGAAGCCCTGCACCATCGTGACGGCCAGTGCCGCGGTGACCAGGCCGATCCGCAGCGAGGTGCGGAAGAGCGCGAAGTCCGGGGTACGCCGGATCAGGTGCCCGGCGCTGACCGCCGCCATCAGCATCCCGCCGACCAGCAGCGCCGCCGAGACCACGTGCCCGAAGGCCATGCCGAGGCTGGGGTTGGTGAGCAGCGCGCCGAAGTCGGTGAGGTGGGCGATTCCGTCGCGGACCTCGTAGCCGACGGGATTCTGGAGCCAGGAGTTGGCCACCATGATCCAGAACGCCGAGGCGTACGCGGTGATCGCCACGCCCCACAGCAGCGCGAGGTGGACGCCCTTTCCGAGCCGGTGCCAGCCGAAGATCCACATTCCGAGGAACGTGGACTCCAGGAAGAACGCCACAAGCGTCTCGATGGCCAGGGGTGCGCCGAAGACGTTGCCGACGTAGCGCGACAGGCCACTCCAGTTCAGCCCGAACTGGAACTCCATCACGATTCCGGTGGCGATGCCGAGCACGTAGTTGATCACGTAGAGCTGGCCCCAGTAGCGGGTCAGCCGCTCCCACTTCGGGTTGCCGGTGAGCACCCACGCGGTCTGCATGCCGACCAGCAGGGTGACCAGCCCGAGCGTGACGACCACGAACAGGAAGTGGATCGAGGTGGTGGTGGCGAACTGTAGGCGGGCGAGGAGCAGGGTGTCCATGACCAGCCCTCCATAGCGTTGGCTCCCTTGTCGTAGCCACCCTACACGTAGCATCGCTACATGTCCGCCTACTACGCGCTGTCGTAGGCAACGGTACTACGTCACGTAGTAGTAGAGCGAGATCGCGCTCGTTCCTGGATGTAGTGGTCTCGCGGCCCCGGCATGCCCCTCGATCCTGGATCGAGCGCGATCTTGCGAGGGGGTGCCGGGCGTGCGGGGGGCGGGCGCGGGGCGTAAGGGCGCGGTGCGGGGGCGCGTGGGGGCCGCGGGCCGCGGGCAGCGCCCTCCGCGCGGTGCGCGGTGCGGGGCTCGGGCCGCAGGGCAGCGCCCTGCGCGCCGTTCTGCGGCGTGGGCTCAGCGCCGCCTTGGGGGCGTCAGCTCAGGAAGAGGGTGACCGGGAGGGCGACCAGGGTGGTGGCGACCGCGAGGGCGGTGGCACCGAGAACCCGGGGCGGCCGGTCGCTGACCAGCAGGCGCTGCACCCGTACGTCGAGATCCCGGTCGCCCATGCCGAGCGCGCCGGCCGGGGTGATCCGGTGCCCGGCGGCGGCGAACCGGCGTAGCGCCCCCGCCAGCGGGGCGTCGGCGTGCAGCTCGCGGGCCTTGTCGTCGGCGCGCATCTCGACCAGCAGGGCGACCCGCTCGTGCGCGTCGCGCACCCAGCCGAACCACGGCAGCGCCCGGCACAGCGCTGTGAACGGCAGCAGCACCAGATCGTGCCGCTCGTGGGCGTGCGCACGCTCATGGCTGAGCACCGCGGCCAGCTCGGCCCGGTCCAACAGGCTCAGGGTGCCGGCGCTGACCACCACCTGCGGCTTCACACCCGGCAGGCAGTACGCGGCGGCGCTCGGATGATCCAACACCAGCGCGCCTGGCGCGGCCGGGTCGTTCCGGGCGACCAGGGACAGCAGGTCCCGGTGGCGACGCTGGGCGCGTACGGTGCCGTGGATGCTGCGCACCGTTGTCGTGACCAGCACCGCCCCGATGCCGAAGCCCACGCCGACGCCGGCCAGGTGGAACGTGCCCACCCCGATCGGCAGGGTGCCGTGGGCGAGGTCGTTGGCCAGGGCGAGCAGTGCGCTACCGGTCGGCCTGTCGTACGCGCTCAACCCGAGCGCCATCGGCAGGCCCATCGCCGAGAGGCCCAACGCCAGCCCGACGGCCTGCCAGCAGATGATCGCCACCCGAGGGCTGCGCCACGTCCAGGTGGAGCGGGCCAACACCTGGGCGGTCAGATAGCAGGCCAGCATCGTGGCGGCGAAGTGCACGGCGTAGGCCATGGCGCGCGCCCTACCGCTCCGCTGCCTCGCCGGCGGGTCGTCGGCCCGCCGGCCCGTCCACCCGGTCGGTCAGGGCGTCGGCCTCGCCGCTGGTGGAGCCCGGCCCGGTCAGGCCGGCCTCGCTGCCCAGGGCCGCTCGCAGCACCTCGGCCTCGGTGCCGGTCACCGAGCGGGCGAAGCGCACCAGCGCGGCGTCCCGGCTGCCACCCAGGTCGAGGGCGTCGAGCATGAGTTGAGCGATGTGCGCCTCGCGGCTGGCCGCCGGACGGTACCGCCAGGCCCGCCCCTCCCGCTCCCGTTGCACCATGCCCTTGCCGGCGAGCCGGTCCAGCACTGTCATCACGGTGGTGTACGCCAGCTCACGACCATCGAGCGCGTCGGCCACCTCGCGCACGGTCACCCCGTCCGACGTGCCGGGAACCACGTCCCACAGCACATCCATCACCGCACGCTCAAGATCGCCCAACCGAGTCACACCGCAATCCTACCCCCGGTAGTAGACCCCCGACCGACCCGACCAGGTCGCTGCCCCGGCCAAGATCCCCCACAAACAACGATGTAGTGGCCTCCAGCCACCAGGAAGCCACTACATCAAGGAAACTGCGCGATCTTGAAGCCGGAGCGGCACGGGGAGGGGCAGCAGACTGGCAACCCAACCCAAGGCAGCGCCCGTGAGCTGACCCGACCGACGAACCCGGCCCACGTCAGGTTTTCCGGGGAGCCCCGCCCGCGGAGGGATCAAGCCTGACCGCCCGGAGCGGGCGGGGCTCCCCGGAAAACCCCAAAGGCCGAGAAAAAACGATCACACCCCCTTGGGATGCCAGACCGTCTTCGTCTCCAGCAGCGCGGTCATCGGCGCCACCCCCGGGTCGGCGGTCCAGTCGTGGTCGGCCGGGGCCGGCCGGAGCACCCGCTTGAGGTTCTCCGCCGCCTTGACCTCCAGGTCGGTGGCGAGCGCGGCGTCGGTGACCCCGGTCAGGTCGATCGCGTTGACGTCCATGTGCGCGGCCAACGTCGGTGCGGTCTCGGTGATCGCGCCGGTGAGGATGTTGACCACACCGCCGGGCAGGTCGGAGGTGGCCAGCACCTCGGCCAGCGTCACCGCCGCCAGCGGCTCACTCGGGGAGGCCGCCACCACCACCGTGTTGCCGGTGACGATCGCCGGTGCGATCACGCTGACCAGGCCGAGCAGCGCCGGGCGCTCCGGGGCGACAACAGCGACCACACCGGTCGGCTCGGGCGCGGAGATGTTGAAGTACGGGCCGGCGACCGGGTTGGCGCCGCCGTACACCTGGGCCAGTTTGTCGGCCCAGCCGGCGTACCAGACCCAGCGGTCGACGGCGGCGTCCACCTCGTCGCCGGGGATGCCCAGGGCGACGAACTGTTCGCGGCGGCCCTCCAGCATCTCGGCGGCCCGGTAGAGGATCTGACCCCGGTTGTACGCTGTCGCGCCGGCCCAGCCCTTGACGGCGGCGCGGGCGGCGACCACCGCGTCCCGGGCGTCCTTGCGGGAGGCCAGTGACACATTCGAGGACTGCACGAGATACGACCGTCCCGACTCGCTGCGCGGGAACTTCCCGCCGATGAAGAGCTTGTACGTCTTGCGTACCGCGACCCGCTCAGACATTGAGGTAGCCCTCCAGCCCGTGCCGGCCGCCCTCGCGACCGTAGCCCGACTCCTTGTAACCACCGAACGGCGAGGTGGGGTCGAACTTGTTGAACGTGTTGGCCCAGACCACGCCGGCGCGCAGCCGGTCGGCCATCCACAGGATCCGGGAACCCTTGTCGGTCCAGATCCCGGCCGACAGCCCGTACGGCGTGTTGTTGGCCTTCTCCACGGCCTCGGCCGGGGTGCGGAAGGTCAGCACCGACAGCACCGGGCCGAAGATCTCCTCGCGGGCGATCCGGTGTGCCTGGGTGACGCCGGTGAAGATCGTCGGCGCGAACCAGAAGCCCCGGTCGGGTAGGTCACACGGCGGTGACCAGCGCTCGGCGCCCTCGGCCGAGCCGGCGTCGGACAGCTCGCGGATCCGCTCCAGTTGGGCGGCCGAGTTGATCGCGCCGACGTCGGTGTTCTTGTCCAGCGGGTCGCCGACCCGCAGCTGAGCCATCCGTCGCTTCAGCGACTCCAGCACCCGGTCGGCCACGTTCTCCTGGACCAGCAGTCGGGAGCCGGCGCAGCAGACGTGCCCCTGGTTGAAGAAGATGCCGTTGACGATGCCCTCGACGGCCTGGTCGATGGGTGCGTCGTCGAAGACGATGTTGGCGGCCTTGCCGCCCAGCTCCAGGGTGAGCTTCTTGCTGGTGCCGGCCACCGACCGGGCGATGGCCCGGCCCACGTCGGTGGAGCCGGTGAAGGCGACCTTGTCCACGCCGGCGTGCTCGACCAGCGCGCGGCCGGTGTCGCCGGCGCCGGTGAGGATGTTGACCACACCGGCCGGCAGCTCGGCCTGCTGGCAGATCTCGGCGAAGAGCAGCGCGGTCAGCGGGGTGGTCTCGGCGGGCTTCAGCACCACGGTGTTGCCCGCGGCGAGCGCCGGGGCGATCTTCCAGGCCAGCATGAGCAGCGGGAAGTTCCACGGGATGACCTGCGCGGCTACGCCGACCGGCCGCGGGTTGGCACCGAAACCGGCGTGCTCCAGCTTGTCGGCCCAGCCCGCGTAGTAGAAGAAGTGCGCGGCGACCAGCGGCAGGTCGACGTCCCGGGACTCGCGGATCGGCTTGCCGTTGTCGAGGGACTCCAGGACGGCCAGCTCACGGGAGCGTTCCTGGATCAGCCGGGCGATGCGGTACAGGTACTTCGCCCGGTCGCGGCCCGGCATCGGGCCCCAGACCTTGTCGTACGCCTTGCGGGCCGCGCGTACCGCGCGTTCCACGTCCTGGGCGCCGGCCTCGGCGATCTCGGCCAGCACCTCCTCGGAGGCGGGGTTGATCGACTTGAAGCTGCCACCGTCGGTCGGGTCGACGAACTTACCGTCGATGAACAGCCTGTACGAGGGTTTGAGGTCCACCACCGAGCGGGACTCGGGGGCGGGGGCGTATTCGAACATCGGCTATCAGTCCAGGGTGAAGTAGTCGGGACCGGAGTAGGTGCCGGTCGTCAGCTTGGTGCGCTGCATCAGCAGGTCGTTGAGCAGGCTGGACGCGCCGAAGCGGAACCAGTCCGGGTCGAGCCAGTCCGGGCCGACGGTCTCGTTGACCATCACCAGGTACTTGATCGCGTCCTTGGTGGTCTTGATGCCACCGGCGGGCTTCACGCCCACCTGCCGCCCGGTCGCTTCGCGGAAGTCGCGGACCGCTTCCAGCATCACCAGGCTCACCGGCATCGTCGCCGCGATCGGGACCTTGCCGGTGGAGGTCTTGATGAAGTCGCCACCGGCGAGCATGGCCAGCCAGGAGGCTCGCCGCACGTTGTCGTAGGTGGCCAGCTCGCCGGTCTCCAGGATCACCTTGAGGTGGGCATCCCCGGAGGCTTCCTTGGTGGCCACGATCTCGTCGTAGACCTCCTTGTACCGCCCGGCCAGGAACGCACCCCGGTTGATCACCATGTCGATCTCGTCGGCGCCGGCCGCGACGGCGGCCCGGGTGTCGGCCAGCTTGATCTCCAAGGGCGCCTGCCCCGACGGGAACGCTGTCGCCACGCTGGCCAGGTGCACGTCGGATCCGCGCAGCACCTCTGCCACGTAGGGGACCATCGCCGGGTAGACGCAGACCGCGCCGACGTGCGGGCAGGACGGGTCGGCCGGGTCCGGACGCAGGGCCTTCGCGGCGAGCGCGCGCACCTTGCCCGGGGTGTCCGCCCCCTCCAGGGTGGTCAGGTCGACCATCCGGATCGCCAGGTCGATCGCCTGGGCCTTGGCGGTGGTCTTGATGGAGCGGGTGCCGAGCTGTGCCGCCCGCTGCTCCGCGCCGACCTGGTCCACGCCGGGCAGGCCGTGCAGGAAGGTCCGCAGAGCGGTCTCGGATCGTCCCAGCTCGGAGAGCTCCGACCGGGCCGACGTCGTTGTCGCCGTCATGCCGAGAAGTCTACGCACGAGACCGCCGAGTGATCTTGCTCACGACCGCTCGATGACGTGCTGACGTGAGCGGCGTCCCTGGTCCGACCGCACCCGCACCGCGCCACGGTACGGACCGGTAGGTTGAGCGATCGTGGACGTACACGTCATTGACCACCCGCTGGCCCAGTCCAGGTTGACTGCCATGCGGGACGCGCGCACCGATTCCTCGACGTTCCGGGCGGCGCTGCACGAACTGACCACCATGCTGGTGTACGAGGCGGCGCGCACCTTCCCCGTCGAGCGGTACCCGGTGCAGACGCCGGTCACCGGCACCGAGGGCACCCGGCTGGCCAACCCGCCGCTGCTGGTCCCGGTGCTACGCGCCGGACTGGGCATGGCGGACGCCGCGCTGGGCCTGCTGCCCGAGTCGTCGATGGGTTTCGTGGGCCTGGCCCGCGACGAGGTGACCTACGAGCCCCGCGCGTACATGGAGTCGCTGCCCCGCGATCTGGCCGGGCTGCCGGTGCTGGTGCTCGATCCGATGCTGGCCACCGGTGGTTCGCTGGAGCACTCCTGTCGGCTGCTAGCCGACCGGGGCTGCACCGACATCACGGTGCTCTGTGTGCTCGCCGCCCCTGTCGGCATCGAGCGGCTGGAGCGCTCCGGCCTGCCGTTGCGCCTGGTCACGGCCTCGATCGACGAGGGGCTCAACGACAGTATGTTCATCGTTCCCGGCCTCGGCGACGCCGGCGACCGCCAGTTCGGTGGCATGCCCCGCTTCTGAGCTGATACCCGGTCGGTGCCGGGTCCGGCGGGTCCGTGCGCGCGGTGCGCGGACCCGCTACCGTCTCCGGCCATGACTGGTGTTGCGCTCGCCGAGGAGTTGCTGCTCCTCGCCTACGACGACACGACCGGCAAGGCGACCATGCCACGAATCAGCCTGGACCTGGGCATGGCCGCCGCGGTGCTGGTCGAGCTGGCTCTGGCCGGCCGGATCGCGTACGCCGACGGGTCCCTGGCGGTGATCGACCCGACGCCGATCGGCGAGCCGTTCAGCGACGATGTCCTCAGCCGGATCGCCGCCGACACCCCGCACACCCCGGCGTCCTGGGTGCAGCGTCTGCGGCACGGCCTGCGCGACCGGATCCTCGCCGACCTGTGTCGGCAGGGCGTCGTCCGGGACGTCGACGAGACCGAGCTGGGCTTCATCCACGTGCACCGTTACCCGGTCGTGGACACCTCCGTCGAGGCGGAGACCCGACAGCGGCTGGCCGAGGCGCTGACCGGCGCGGCAGCCCCGGACGAGCGGACCGCCGCGCTGGCCACCCTGGTGGTGGTGCTCCGTATGGAGTCCGCGCTCGGGGTGAGCGGCGAGGCCGCCGCCGACGCCCGCCGCCGGCTGACGGAGATCGCCACCGGCGCCGGGTTCTCCGGCGAGGTGAGCACCGACGACTCGGTGGTCCGCCCGTCGGTCGGCCTGGTCGTCGCCGCCCTGGCCAGGGCCGTCGACCAGGCCCTCGGCCCGCGCCGCTGACCCGGCCCGCCGGTCAGAGCCCCAGAGCTGCGGCGATCTCGCCGCGCAGGGCGGCGACCGCCTGCGCCGCCCGGCTGCGGGCCGTCCGCACGTCGCCGTCCACGACCGGTTCCACCACCTCGAGGTACGCCTTGAGCTTCGGCTCGGTCCCGGACGGGCGGATCACCACCCGGGCCACAGCGGTCCGCAGGATCACCACGTCCGACTCGGGCAGCAGGTCCCGGGCGCTGTCCACCGGCTGCCCGAGCAGGGTGGTCGGGGTGGCCGCCCGGATCCGGGCCATCGCGTCGGCGATGACCCGCAGGTCGTCCACCCGGGCGGAGAGCTGGTCGGTGTGGTGCACGCCGAACTCGGCGGCCAACTCGTCCAACCGGTCGGTCAGCGTACGACCCTGCGTCTTCAGGCCGGCGGCCAACTCGGCCACCGTCAGCGCGGCGGTGATCCCGTCCTTGTCCCGGACGTGCTCCGGGGCGACGCAGTAGCCGAGCGCCTCCTCGTAGCCGAAGACCAGCGGCGCGCTTCCGCCGCCGGCCCGCACGATCCACTTGAATCCGGTCAGCGTCTCGTCGTAGGGCAGGCCCCGGGCCGCGCACATCGCCCGCAGCAGTGACGACGACACGATCGTGGTGGCGTAGAGCCCGGTCACCCCCCGGCGCATCAGGTGATCGGCGAGCAGGACGCCCACCTCGTCGCCCCGCAGCATCCGCCAGCCGGGCCGTTCTTCGCTCCCGACTGCGGGGCTCGCAAGCTCACTCCTCGCGCTCGCTGGCGCGCCCTCCCGGACGACCACAGCGCACCGGTCGGCGTCCGGGTCGTTGGCGATGGCGATGTCCGCGCCGGTGGAGTCGGCCAGGGCGATCAGCCGGTCCACAGCACCCGGCTCCTCCGGGTTGGGGAACGACACGGTGGGGAACGCCGGGTCCGGCTCGGCCTGGTCGGGCACCACCCCCGGGGTCGGAAAGCCCGCGCTGGCGAAGGCGGCGGTGAGCACCGCCGCGCCCACCCCGTGCAGCGGGGTGTACGCCACCGTCAGGTCCCGTGGGCCGTCCGGGTCGATCACCGCGGTGGCCTGTTCGACGTACGAGGCGACCAGGTCGTCGCCGAGCACCTGACCGGGTTCGCCCAACGGCACCTGGGCCAGCGGCCCGACCGATCGGATGGCGGCCTCGATACCGGCGTCGGCGGGTGGCACGATCTGCGCGCCGGATCCCAGCTCGCCGCCCAGCTCCGCGCCGAGGTAGACCTTGTAGCCGTTGTCCTGCGGCGGGTTGTGGCTGGCCGTGACCATCACGCCGGCGACACCGCCGAGGTGCCGTACGGCATACGCCAGCACCGGGGTGGGCAGCGGGCGGGGCAGCAGCAGTGCCGGACGGCCAGCGCCGGTGGCCACCTGGGCGGTGCGTTCGGCGAACTGCCGGGAGCCGTGCCGGGCGTCGTACCCGATCACCAGCGGGCCGGTGCCGCCCTGGGCCGCGAGCCAGGTGACCAGGCCGGCAGCGGCCTGGGTGACCACTGCGAGGTTCATGCCGTTCGGGCCGGCTCGCAGCGGGCCGCGTAGGCCCGCCGTGCCGAAGGTCAACGGGCCGGCGAACCGGTCGGCCAGCTCCGGGGCGCTCGCCGGAAGCCCGTCGAGCACCGCCGTCAGCTCGTCCCGGCTGGCCGGGTCGGGGTCGTCGGCCAGCCAACGCCGGGCTTGCTCACGAATGTCGTCGATGTCAGTGGTGTCCGCCGCCATGCCCCTTGATAGCACGGCGACGGATCACCCCTGTGGGTTCCCTCCGGCTCAGCCGTTCCCGGTGAGCTGGAACGTCCGTGCCATCTCGTCGAAGATCGGCTTGCTCTCCGCGAACTTGGCGTCGGTGGCGGTGAGATAGAACGAGTACGCCTTGCCGTCCTGCGCCACACCCCGCCAGACGCCGTGTCGCATCGCGTCACCCTCACCGCAGGTGTACTCGAATTCCGCTGCCGGCTTGCTGGCCAGTTCGGTCTCGGTGGAGGCGATCTGGTTGTACGGCTTGACGCAGGAGGTGCTCCGGGTCTTGAGGCCGTTCTCGGCCGTCTCGGCCCACCGGGTGGAGCTGCTGGTCCACTTCTCGGTGATGATGCGAACCTTGCGGCCGCTGTCCGCCGGGTCGATGTAGTCGGTGTACGAGCCGCCGGTGGCCTTCTTCCAGCCCTTCGGCACCATGACCTGGATCCCGCGGGCCGTGTGCTCCTGCATCTCGACGGTGGGAGCCGCCGGAGCGGACGTGGTGGGTTGCGCGGCCGGGGTGCTCGGCGGGGCGTCGTCGCCGCCGGAGAGCGCCACGGCGGTGATCAGCAGCACGACGACCAACCCGCCGGCCGCGGCGAGCTGCACCTTGCGCGGCCAGCCCTTGACGGTGGTGACGAGCTGACCACCGGTGGCCCGGACCTTGTCCAGCGCGCTGCCGCCCGAGGCGGCGGGCGTGGTGGCCCAGGGCTGGCCGGTGCCCGGCACCGACCACTGGTTGCCACCGCCGTAGGTGCCGCCGACGCGCTGGGTGGCCTCCGGTGCTGCGCCGCCGTACCCGACCTGCTGGGTGGCATCGGCCGGGCTGCCGTAGCTGACCCGCTGGGTGGCGTCGGGGTGCCCGCCGGCGTCCACCCGCTGGGTGGCGTCCGCGTTGCCACCGTAGGTGCGCCCGGCCGCCGGTCGGCCGGGAGTCGGCATCGCGCCGGTCGGCGTGTGCAGCGGACCGGCCAGGGCGTCGGCGCTGGTCTCGTCGAGCCCACCGGTGGTGCCGGCCGCGCGAGCTGCCTGCGGGCGCTCGCCCCGGCGCAGCGAGGCCAGCCGGTCGGTCAGGGACTCACCCGGGGCCAGCATCGCCGGACCGCCGATCTGGCTGTCCGGCTTCGGCTCCGGCTGGGCCGGCGGGAGGACGGGGATGGGGCGCTGCTGCACCGGCACCACGGCGTACGGGTCGGTGACCGAGTGCACAGCCGTCGCCGTGCTGCCCAGCGGGCCGGCGAGCAGCTCGCGCAGCATCGCCCGGGAGGTGTGCACGTCGAGGCGGCGCGCCGGGTCCTTCTCGAGCAGACCCATCAGCACCCGGGTCAGCGGGCCGCTGCGCTGCGGCGGGGCGGGCGGGTCCTCCACCACTGCGTGCATGGTCTCGATCGGGTCGCCCTTGTCGAACGGGGGCCGCCCCTCGACAGCGGTGTAGAGCGTCACACCCAGCGAGAAGAGGTCACTGGGCGGGCCGAACTCCTGGCCCATGGCCCGCTCGGGGGAGATGAAGTGCGGCGAGCCGAGCACCATGCCGGGGGTGGTGAGCTGCACGTCGGTGGGCATCCGGGCGACCCCGAAGTCGGTCAGCACGCAGCGCCCGTCGGTGCAGATCAGCACGTTCGCGGGCTTGACGTCGCGGTGCAGCACGCCGATCGCGTGCGCTACCTCCAACGCACCCAGCAGCGCGATGCCGATCTTGGCGACGGCGCGGGGCGCGACCGGCCCGTCCTCGATCACCATGTCGGCGAGGCTGCGGGCGTCCAGCAGCTCCATCACGATCCACGGTCGGCCGGCCTCGGTGACCACGTCGTACACCTGCACCACAGCGGGGTGCTGGATGGCGGCGGCGGCGCGGGCCTCGCGCAGGGTGCGTTCGTACATCGCGTCGCGGTCGCTGGGGGCCAGCCCCGGGGGCAGGACGACCTCCTTCACCGCCACGTCACGGCGCAGCAGGGTGTCTGTGGCGCGCCACACCGTGCCCATGCCGCCGTTGCCCACCGAGGACCGCAGCGAGTACCGGCCACCGATGGTGGTGCCGGGCGCCGCTCGTCCGTTGGCGGGACTGACTGGTCCGCCGCTCCACGTCGGGATCTGAGTCACAGAAAAGCCACCGGGGGAAATCGAGGGGGGCTGGGACACAACCCCCCTATCTTGCTGGTTCCGACGCCCGATGCGAAAGCCGACGCGGCGGACGTTTATCGAAGTCGACAGAACGTGCCCTGTCGTTCACCTGGTGTCGACAGGTCGGGACGCACTGTGCGGTATCCCTCACCCGACGACGTGGCCAGGCGTCCTACCATCCGGGGATGAACCAACGGCGGTCAAGTGAGTCCGGTTTCCCGATCAACGGCGTCTACACGGAGGCCGACCTTCCGGAGGAACTGGACTCCCGGCTCGGCAGCCCGGGCGAGTTTCCGTACACCCGGGGTGTCTACCCCACCATGTACACCTCCCGCCCGTGGACCATGCGCCAGTACGCCGGCTTCGGCACCGCCACCGAGTCCAACGCGCGGTACCACCAGTTGTTGCGGGCCGGCACGATGGGCCTCTCGGTCGCGTTCGACCTGCCGACCCAGATGGGCTACGACTCCGACGAGCCGATCGCGCACGGCGAGGTCGGCAAGGTCGGTGTCGCGATCGACTCCATCGAGGACATGCGGCTGCTCTTCGCCGACATCCCACTGGACAAGGTGTCCACCTCGATGACCATCAACGCGCCCGGTTCGGTGCTGCTGCTGCTCTACCAACTCGTCGCCGAGGAGAACGGGGTGCCGGGCACGGCGCTCAACGGCACCATCCAGAACGACATCCTCAAGGAGTACATCGCCCGGGGGACGTACATCTTCCCGCCGAAGCCGTCGCTGCGCCTGGTGGCCGACACGTTCGCGTACTGCCGCAGCGAGGTGCCGAAGTGGAACACCATCTCCATCTCCGGCTACCACATGGCGGAGGCCGGCGCGACGCCAGCGCAGGAGATCGCGTTCACGCTGGCCAACGGGGTGGAGTACGTACGGGCGGCACTGGCCGCCGGGCTCGCCGTCGACGACTTCGCGCCCCGGCTGTCGTTCTTCTTCGTGGCCCGCACCACGCTGCTGGAGGAGGTGGCGAAGTTCCGCGCCGCCCGGCGGATCTGGGCTCGGCTGATGCGGGACGACTTCGGCGCCAAGGATCCGAAGTCGATGATGCTGCGGTTCCACACCCAGACCGCTGGCGTGCAGCTCACCGCCCAGCAGCCGGAGGTGAACCTGGTTCGGGTGGCGGTGCAGGGTCTGGGTGCCGTGCTCGGTGGCACCCAGTCGCTGCACACCAACAGCTTCGACGAGGCGATCGCGCTGCCCACCGAGAAGGCGGCCCGCCTCGCGCTGCGTACCCAGCAGGTGCTGGCCTACGAGACGGACCTGACCGCCACCGTCGACCCGTTCGCCGGGTCGTACGTGGTGGAGGCGATGACCGCCGAGATCGAGGCCGCCGCCGTCGAGTTGATGGAGCGGGTGGCCGACCACGGCTCGGCGGTGGACGCGATCGAGGCCGGGTTCCAGAAGCGGGAGATCGAGCAGTCCGCGTACCGGATCGCCCAGGAGATCGACTCGGGGGAACGGGTGGTGGTCGGGCTCAACCGGTTCACCGTGGACGAGGAGGAGCCGTACGAGCCGCTGCGGGTCGACCCGACGATCGAGGCGGCCCAGGCCGACCGGTTGGCCCGGTTGCGTTCCGAGCGGGACGCCGACGCTGTCACTCGGGCGCTCGCCGATCTTCGGGCCGCCGCCGAGGGCACGGAGAACGTGTTGTACCCGATGAAGGAGGCGCTGCGGGCCCGGGCGACGGTGGGTGAGGTCTGCGGGACGTTGCGTGAGGTGTGGGGGTTGTACCGGCCCACCGACCGATTCTGAGCGTCCGGCCGCCACTGCGGCCTCGGGGCGCGGTGTGTCCGGCGCTCTCAGCGGGTATCCGGTCGGTTGAGCCGGGACGCACACAGTGTGCGCCCACGGTGGATGGGTGCGTGTGAGCGTCCTTATCCGGCTCGTTGCGGTGTGTGGTCGGCTAATTGTCGGAGTGTCAGTTCATCACCCCGACTAATGCGACAATTTGGCAACGGGTCTCCGACTGGCGCCGGGATTCGTGACCGCCGCGATCGGTTACGCGTTGTAGGAGGTGAGGGGCTGATGACGGCGTTTGACCGTGATCTACCTGCTGTCCCTCACCTGGACGAGCGCCCCCAGCAGGGCATACGTGACTCTGCGCGGTCCGATCATTACCGTAACGAGGTTGCGCAGCGTCACCGTCGGAGGTCTAGGCTGTCTGCTGTCCCCGATGATCCATCCATTCCTAGTGATCGAGAATTCGACGTGACGAGTGCGTTGACGCTGCCCACAAGCGGCCAGCTGGCGTCGTCCTGGCCGGAGACGGCACCGGGATCCCAGCCCCTGCCCCGCGAGCTGGACCACCTTCTCGCGCTCCGGGTACCGGGGCTGATCGCTACGCGCCGTCACATCCACTCGCACCCGGAGCTGTCCGGCAACGAGTTCGAGACGGCCGCGCTGATCGCCCGGGAGCTGTCGCTGGCCGGGCTGACCCCGCGTCTGCTGCCCAAGGGCAACGGCGTGATCTGCGACGTCAACGGCAGGCCGGACGGCCCGGTCGTGGCGCTGCGCGCCGACATCGACGCCCTGCCGTTGGACGACCCCAAGGACGTGCCGTACCGGTCGACGGTGGAGGGCGTCTGCCACGCCTGCGGCCACGACGTGCACACCTCGGTCCTGCTCGGCGTCGGCATGCTGCTGGCCCAGCTCGCCGACCTCGGTGAGCTGGACGGTCGGGTCCGGCTCATCTTCCAGCCGGCCGAGGAGATCCTGCCCTGCGGTTCGCTGGAGGTCATCGAGGCCGGCGGCCTGGACGACGTGGTGCAGATCTTCGCGCTGCACTGCGACCCGAACCTGCCGGTGGGTCAGGTCGGCCTGCGGGTCGGCCCGATCACCGCGGCCGCCGACAACGTGACCGTCCGACTCTCCGGCCCGGGCGGTCACACCGCCCGCCCGCACCTGACCGTCGACATGGTCGACGCCCTCGGTCGGCTGATCACCGAGGTGCCGGCCCTGGTCAGTCGCCGGGTGCCGGCCAACAGCGGCCTGCTGCTGGTCTTCGGCCACGCCTCGGCCGGCACCCGCTACAACGTCATCCCGTCCGAGGCGAGCGCCTCCGGCACCCTCCGGGTGATGGACCGCGACACCTGGGAGCAGGCGCCCAAGATCGTCGCTCAGGTGGTGCGGGACGTGATCGCGCCGACCGGCGCCACCGTCGACCTGGAATACCTGCGCGGCCGGCCGCCGGTGTGCAACGACGCCCACGCCATCCAGGTGCTGACCGCCGCCACCGCCGCAGCCCTCGGCCCGGACGGGATCGCCGAGACACCGCAGAGCATGGGCGGCGAGGACTTCTCCTGGTACCTGGAGTACGTCCCCGGAGCCCTCGCCCGGCTCGGCGTGGGTCGCTCCGGCCCCAACGTCGACCTGCACCGGGCGAGCTTCGACGTGGACGAGCGGTCCATCGCGGTCGGCGTCCGCGTCATGGTGCAGACCGCGTTGCGGGCACTGGCGGCGGCGCGCTGACCGGCGCGACCGGAGCCGGGGACTTGCGCCGTCGGCGCAGCACGACCAGCAGCGCCACCAGCGGTACGCCGATCGCCACCAGCCAGGGCAGCAACGCGCCCAGCACTGTGAGCAGGACGGTCATCGAGACGACGAACGCCTTCCAGCCGCCCCTGAGCCCGACCAGGAAGCCGGTCTCGGCCTCTTCCTCGGTGTCCTTCGCCGCCGGCCCCGCCAGCGACACGGTGATCGTGGAGAGGGCGGTCAGGTCGGCCAGGCGTCGCTTCTTGGCCTCCAGCGAGGCCAGGTCGGCCTCCCGGCGACCCAGCTCGTTCTCCAGCGACACCAGGTCGGTGATCGAGGTGGCCCGGGACAGCAACCGGCGGGCGCTCTCCACCCGGGCCCGCTGACTGGTGATCCGGGCCTCCAGGTCGACGCTTTCCTCGGTGACGTCCTGAGTGTCGATCTGCCGGCTCTGCTGCTCACCGAGCTTCGCGATCTCCTCCACCACGCCGGTGAACTTCGCCGCCGGCACCCGCAACTCCAACTCCGCTACGGCGTCAGCGTCGGCGCTGCGCCGCTGGTCGCCGCCGACGAAGCCGCCGGCCTGGATGGCTACGGCGGTGGCCTCGCGGGCGGCAGAGTCCACATCGTCCACCTGCACCCGCATCCTTCCGGTGTAGATGATCGCCCGCTGGTCGACCCGTAGGTCCGGTGCGCCGGCGCCGGCCCCCTCCGGCGCGCCAGCTGCGGCGTCCCGGCCCGCCTCGCCGCCGTTGGCCGGTGGCGCCTCGGCCGCCGAGCCGGCGCTGTCCTGCGCCCCGTCGCCGGCACCGCAGCCTGTCAGCGCCAGGGCCGCCGCCAGTGTCGTAGCCGCCAGCAGCGCACCGCGGCGTCGTCCCACCTGTCCGTCCATCCCCGCTCCCATCGTCGTCAACCGGTGTGGCGATAGCTCGGACGCGACGCGCACACCGGCTGGTTCCGGCAGACTGCGCTGAGGACGTCACGATTCGATAATCGAGGAGTCACGATGCGGCTCACCAAGTACGCCCACTCCTGCCTTCGGGTGGAACACGACGGGGGAGTGCTCGTCGTCGACCCCGGGGTGTTCGGCGACGCCTCGGCGGCGCTGGACGGTGCGGACGCGGTGCTGATCACCCACGAACACCCCGACCACCTCGATCTGGCAGCGGTGCGTCTCCAACTCGACCGACAGCCGTTCCCGATCTACGGCCCCGCCTCACTCGGCGGGACCCTCGGTGACGCGGCCGACGTGCTGCGCCCGGTCAGCGTCGGTGAGTCGTTCACCGCAGCCGGGGTCGCGGTGCGCGCGTACGGGGGGCGGCACGCCGTGATCCACCCCGACATCCCGGTGATCGACAACCTCGGTTACCTGATCAACGACGTGGTCTACCACCCGGGAGACTCGCTCGTGGTGCCCGACGAGACACCGGTCGACACGCTCTTCGCGCCGATCCACGCCCCCTGGTCGAAGTTCTCCGAGGTGGTCGACTTCATCCGCGCGGTAGCACCGCGGCGTGCGTACGCAGTGCACGACGCGTCGCTCAACGACAACGGGCTGGGCGTGCTCGACCGGCAGTACACAGCGCTGTCCGGCACCGAATACCAGCGACTGGAGCCCGGTAGCCGGGTGGACGTCTGACCCGATGCCCGGCCTCTCCGCGGAGCTGGTGCAGCAGCTCTACCGCACCCCACCGGACCGGTTCGTGGCCGCCCGGGACGCCGCCGTGGCCGAGGCCCGCCGGGCCGGCGACCCGACCACCGCAAGGCAACTGGCCCGGCTGCGTCGCCCGACGGTGGCCGCCTGGTTGGTGAACCTCCTCGCCATCCGACGCCCGGAACTGGTAGCCGATCTGGTGCAGCTCGCCGACGCCCTGCGAGTCGCCCAGCGGGAGTTGCGGGGGCCCCGCCTGCGGGAGCTGTCCGCGCAGCGCCGGGCGGCGGTCGGCGCGCTCGTCGCCGAGGTTCGCAAGCTCGCCGCAGCCGAGCCGGACGCGCCACCGGCGAGCCGGCTGCCCCTGGCCGAGGTGGAGGCGACGCTGAACGCGGCGTTTTCCGACGTCGAGGTCGCCGAGCAGGTGCGGGCCGGCCGGCTGCTGCGGGCGGCCAGCTACGCCGGCTTCGGTGAGGTGCCCCGGCCCCAACTGCGGCTGGTCACCGACGATGACGAGGAGCGCGAGGAGGAGCGCCCGGCCCGCCGACCCGGCCCCCAACGGGGCCGTCCCGAGGCGGCACCCCGTACGGACCGGGCTGCCGAGCGTGCCGAGCAGGCAGCACAGCGGGCGGCCCGAGCCGAGCGGGCCCGGCAGCGCCGTGCCCTGGACCGGGAGTTGGCGAAGGCCCAGGCCGAGCAGGAGCGGACCGAGACCGAGCTGACCGAGGCGACCGGGCAGGAACGCGACGGTGTGGCCGTACTCGATCGTCTTGAGGCCGAGCTGGCCGAGCTGGAACGGCGGCGCGCGGTCGCTGAGCAGGACCTCAGCCGGGCCAAGCTCGCCCGGCGTGCCGCCGAGCGGGCGGTCACTGTGGCCCGGCGACGCGCCGGTGAGGTCGAGGCGGCGGTCGAGGCACTGGCGGCCGAAGAGGGGAATGCGGACGAGGGCGGCGGCGCGGCAGACTGACATCGATGGACGACGACGAGTGTGCGGGCGGTACACGGCGAGTGGCCCCGGGTCGGGGCGTGGTCGTGGTCGCCGGGTCGGGTTGCCCGAGCGGAGCGGCGCGGTGACTCCGGAGCAGGTCGCGGCCGCCAGTAAGCCCGTCGTGCTCGACCTCGGCGACGCCTTCAGTCGGGACCCGACCACGTTGCGCCGGGCCCGACTGCTCGGCATCTCCGGCTGGGCCTTCTACATCAGCGGCCGGGCCGGCGCGCTCGGCGGTGTGCGGGCCGAGACGGCCGCCGCCGCCCTCGGGTTCATCGCCCCGGACGCGGTCGCCGACGGTTGGGACGCCGCCGCCCGGGTCGTCGCGCCGTTCGAGGTGGCCGCCGCGAGCCTCGCCGAGTGCTGCCGGTGGGGGGAGCAGCAGCTCGGCCCCCTGCCCGGCACCGAGCGCCTGTCGGCGCTCGTCGAGCGGGCCGTTGTGGCGGCGGAGGCCAGTGGGATGCCGCTCTTCGCCGCGTGGCGGGCCATGCCGCTCCCGGATCTCTCGCCCGGGGCTCGCAGCGCCGCCGGGCTGCGGCTGCTCCGGGAACACTTCACCGGCGCCTACCTGCTGGCGGTACGCGCCGCCGGGATGACCCCGCTGGAGGCGGTGCTGGCCGGTCCGGAGGGCGAGGCCGGGGCGGTGGCCTGTGGCTGGCCGCCGCCGTACCCGCCGATCGGGCCGTTGGTGCGCCGCCGGCTCTGGGCGGAGGCGGTGACCAACCGGCTGGCCGCGCCGGCGTTCACTGTCCTCGGGCCCGCCGACGGCGCGGAGTTGGTGGAGTTGCTGCACCGCACCCGGGCCGACCTCGGCTGAGCCTGCCGGCGGCCGAAAAATGGGCGGCGTCGGAGCCGAGAGGCTGCCAGGATGTCCTGCCGTGACCCTTCCCGCTGGTTGGACGACGCGCCGACCCACCCTCGACGACGTGCCGGCGATCCTCGCGGTGGTGCACGCCGCCGACACCTTCGCCATCGGCCATCCCGATTTCGACGCCGAGGACGTCGCGGCGTCGCTGAACGGCCCCCACTTCGACCCGACCCGGGACTCCTGGCTGGCCATCGACCCGGACGACACAGTTGTCGGCTGGGCGACGCTGGACAACCCGACCGGGGTGGGCAGGGAGTTCGTGGAGGTCTACGTCGACCCGGTACGGGCCGCCGCCGTCCGCGTGCCGTTGCTGCTCCGCCAGCTGGACCGGGTCGCCGAGCGCGCTGCCGAGCGGGGTCTGCCGTCACTCACCGTCCGCTGCGCCGTCTTCGCTCCGGAACGCGACTGGGAACACGCCCTGCGCGGGCTGGGGTTCGCCCTGGTCAAGCGGTACGTCCGGATGAGCCGGCCGTTGATCGACCTACCCGACGAGCCGGCCGGGCCACCGGCCGTGACGGTGCGCCAGGTCCGCCCGGACGACGAGACCGACCTGGCGCAGTTCCACCGGATCTACGAGGCCGCCTTCGGCGACACCCCGGACCACGAGCCGCTGTCGTACGAGCGGTGGCGGGCCCGGATCGGCGACCTGACCGCCTGGGACGAGTGGTTCGTCGCCGAGGTGGACGGGGTGCCGGTCGGCGCGTTGCAGTCCTCGGACCAGGCACTCGACCAGCAGTCGGGCTGGGTGAAGAGTCTGTCGGTGCTGTCCGCGTACCGGCGTAGGGGAGTGGGTGCGGCGTTGCTGCGCCGCGCCTTCGCCCGCTACGCCGAGAAGGGGCGGCGGTCGGTCGGCCTGGGCGTCGACCTCACCAACCCGACCGCCCCGCTGTCGCTCTACCGGTCGGTGGGCCTGCGGGAAACCCACTGGACCGACATGTACGAGCTTTCCGTTCCGGCGGCCGGTGTGTGATTGACGACCCCGGTCCGGCCCGGACGGCGCCGCGGTCGACAGCGGGAGCAGACTGGAGGCGTGCGATACGCGCTGCTACGCCGAGGCGGTGCCGGTGGGGCGGGCCCGCAACTCGGTGACGTAGTCGTCCGGGGCGCCCGCCTTCTCGGCGGCGTTCGCGATCTCCGACAGGTACCACGAGGTCGGCAGGCCACCCTCGTACCCGTTGAAGACGTAGATCCACGCGGTCACGTCGCCGTCGAGGGTGGAGACCCGCACGTGCAGCTTGCGGTATGTGCCGGCGGTCACCCCCTCGATCTCGTCGAGTTGGCCCGCGTCGTAGGGGTGGATGTCGTAGAGCGCCACGAAGACCCGGTCACCGGGAGACTCGACGAGGGTGCTCACCGCGCCCTCCCAGCCGATCACGTCGGCCCCGGCGAAGGTCAGCCGCCAGCCCTCCAGCCAGCCGGTGCCCACCATCGGCGAATGCGGACAGTAGGCACGCATCCGGGCAGGGTCGAGATTTGAGCCGTAGGCGGCGTGATGACGCACGGCGATGACGATAGCCCGGCCGACGGGTGGGGGAGAATACGACAGTGCGTGTCGAATGCGCTCGGGAGAAGAAAGTCACTGTGAGCATGGACGAAGGGCTAACGCTGTGAGCCGGATCGTGATCATCGGCGGGGGGCCGGCCGGGTACGAGGCGGCACTGGTCGCCGCCCAGCTGGACGCCGATGTCACAGTGGTGGAGGCCGACGGTGCCGGCGGTGCCTGTGTGCTGTCGGACTGCGTACCGTCGAAGACCTTCATCGCCAGCTCGGGGGTGGTCACCGGCTACCGCGACACCGAGGAGTTCGGGGTGCACTCGGACGGCCTGGAGGCGGTGACCGTCGACGCGCGGGCGGTGCACGGGCGGGTCAAGCGGCTGGCCCTGGCGCAGTCCGCGGACATCCACGCCAAGCTGCTGAAGGCGGGGGTCACCTTCGTGGCCGGCACCGCCCGGCTCGGCGAGGACTCCCTCGGGCACACCCACCGGGTGGTCGTCACCCCCGCCGATGGCGGCGAGGAGTACTCGATCGACGCGTCAACAGTGCTGGTGGCCACCGGCTCGACGCCCCGCCAACTGCCCACCGCCGTACCGGACGGTGAGCGCATCCTGACCTGGCGACAGGTGTACGACCTGCCGGAGCTGCCCGAGCACCTGATCGTGGTCGGGTCCGGCGTGACCGGTGCGGAGTTCGCCAGCGCGTACCTGGCGATGGGGGTCGAGGTGACCCTGGTCTCCAGCCGGGACCGGGTGATGCCGCACGAGGACGCCGACGCCGCCTCCGCCATCGAGCGGGTGTTCCGCAACCGCGGCATGGAGATCCTCAACAACTCCCGGGCCGACGCGGTCCGGCGTACCGCCGACGGTGTCGAGGTCGAGCTGTCCGACGGCCGCAAGGTGACCGGCTCACACGCGTTGATCACCGTCGGGTCGATCCCGAACACCGCGAACCTGGGTCTGACCGAGTACGGGGTGGAGCTGGGCCGGGGCGGTTACCTGACTGTCGACAGGGCTTCCCGGACCAACGTGCCTGGCATCTACGCCGCCGGCGACTGCACGGGAGTGCTGTTGCTGGCCAGCGTCGCCGCGATGCAGGGCCGGATCGCCATGTGGCACGCGCTCGGTGAGGCGGTCCGCCCGCTACGGCTGCGTACCGTCGCGGCGAACGTCTTCACCGACCCGGAGCTGGCCACTGTGGGTGTCTCGCAGGACGAGGTGGACGCGGGCAAGGTGCCGGCCCGGCAGGTGATGCTCCCGCTCTCCGGCAACGCCCGGGCCAAGATGGACGACCTCTCCGACGGTTTCGTGAAGCTGTTCTGCCGTCCCGCCAGCGGTCAGGTGATCGGCGGTGTGGTTGTCGCTCCGAAGGCCAGTGAGCTGATCCTGCCCATCACCATGGCGGTGGAGAACAACCTCACGGTCAACGAGCTGGCCCAGACCATCACCATCTACCCGAGCCTTTCCGGCTCCATCACCGAGGCGGCCCGCCAGCTCATGCTGCACGAGTTGGAGTGACCCGACCCTCCTCGTCGATCATGGACTTGTGGTGGCCGTTTCACGCCGCCACACCCCTTTTGTGAGGCACCACAACTCCATGATCGACCCGTGCGGGTCGGGTCAGGGTCGTCGCTACAGTGGCCAGGACCGCGACCTCGGTGAGGATCAGGAGGCGCTCGGCCAGGCCGATGAGCATCCGGTCGCCGGGGTAGGCGGACCAGATCATCGCCGCCGCCAGGGCCAGGCTCAGCAGGACCAGGGCGCGTAGCGTCCGGGCTGCGGGCGTCAGGTCGGGTCGGCGGGCGAGCAGCCAACCGGCAGCGGGCAACGCCAGGAAGGCGATCACCGACGCGTACCGGTGCAGGTAGGCGGCGGTGGTCATGGCGGTGCCCGGCTCGTTCGTCGGCACCACTGCGGCCAGCAGCAGCCCACCCACCCATGCGCCGAGCAGCAGCTCGGCAGTTCGACCGGAGCGGGGTCGGGGTGGGCTGGCGCGGCGCAGTCCGTACAGCAACGCCACTGTGGCGAGCGCGAGCACCACCATGGCGATGTCGATGACGCCGCCGCGGTCGGAGACCGCGAAGTCGCTGATCGTCAACGCCCACGGGTTGAGGTCGTCGTTGACTTCGAGGTGGCCGATCACGGTGAGCAGCGCCGCCAGGGCGATCCCGCCCAGGGCCAGCAGGCCGGTACTCCGGGGAACAGGCATGCCTCAGCCTGTCGCCGCTGACACCCCACCCGAATCCGGGACAGCCACCGAAAAAGTTCCCCGGGACCACCCCTAGAGGACTGCCGCCAACCCGCCGCGATCTTGCACTTTCGGTCGTCCGAATGCGTGGCATGCCGCGATTGTCGGGACAGTAAGTGCAAGATCGCGGAGGCTGGGGCGCGGCCGGGTCAGTCTAGGGGGACCTTGACTGCGACCGCGGCGGCGGCGCGGGCGTGGCGGGCGCTGACCACTGTCATCGCCCATCCCGCCGCAGCGAAGCCGGCCGCCGCGGCGGTGGCGATGATGGCCAGCCGCCAGGCCGACTCGGTCAGTGCGGTGCCGCCCAGGTGCCCGACCAGCGCGCCGTAGGTGGCCCAGCCCAGCGCGGCGACGGCCTCGTAGAGCACGAACAGGCGGTACGGGTAGCGGCTGCGCCCGGCCGAGAAACAGGCCGCCATCCGGCCGCCGGGCACGAACCGGCAGAGCAGGATGACCAGCGGCCCGGGTTGTCGCAGACCCTGGGTGACCCGGCTGGCCACCCGGCGGGCGCGGCTCAGCTCCGCGTGCCGGGGCTGCCGCCGATCCGGTGCGCTGCGCCCGAGCAGGTAACAGGCCAGGTCGCCGACGAATACGCCGAGCGCGCCGACGGCGATGGTGACCGGCAGGCTGAGCCCGCCGTAGACGGTGAGCGCACCACTGGTGATCATGACGATCTGGGTGGGGATCACCGGCACGAAGGCGTCCGCCACCAGCAGCGCGAGCAGCACCAGGTACGCCCACGTCGGCGACGCGACGTCAGTCAGAAGTTCGGGCACGCCTGCCACCTCGCCGGATGCGGCCGATTGGGTGTCTTGAGCCTGACGTCGTGTCCGGCGTCACGGTGGACGGCCCCGGCCCGTCGTGACCGTCGACACGACTGGGCCACCCAGCTACAACGAGGCCGATCGCTGCCGGGTGACGGGCCCGGAGGCTGCTCCACCCGTTCGAGGCGGGCGGCAGAACGGCGTTCGTCGGCGTACCGTTGTCGGCGCGGCCATGCCCGTCGGGTCCCCCGTTCCTGACGATTCGGCCGCCAGGGCCGCCGGCGGGTCCCGCGCCGGCGGCCCACCCCTCCGCCGCAAATCCGGGTGCATCCCCGAACGTCGCGCGGGTACTGTCGCCGTATGCGCAGCGCGGTAGTGATGACCACGACGCCGGGTGTCCCCGGCGCGCCGCTCTGACGTAACCACAGTCGACCAGGCCCCGGGGCGATCCGCCCCCGAGGGCAGCGCGCCGTTCGGAGCTCAGGTCGCCTCCGGGTCGTACCCGATCCAGGAGCCCGACATGATCGACCACCGTAGGCTCGGCCGCGAGCTGGACCTCTTCGTCTCCGACCCGCTGGCCGGTGCCGGCCTGCCGATCTGGCTGCCGGCCGGCGCCGCCGCCCGGCACGCCGTCGAGGAGTACGTCAGGGAGTTGGAGCGCCGCTCCGGCCACCAGCACGTCTACTCGCCGCCACTGGGCAAGCGGGAACTCTTCGAACTCTCCGGCCATCTCGGTTACTTCGCCGACGACATGTTCCCGCCGATGCGGCTGAGCGCCGACGACGAGTTCGTGCTCCGGCCGGCGCTCTGCCCACACCACGCGTTGGTCTTCCGCGCGCGGGGCCGTTCCTACCGGGAGCTGCCGTTGCGGATTGCGGAGCTGGGCGGAATGTACCGCTCGGAGCGCTCCGGTGTGCTTGGCGGGCTGTCCCGGGTCCGGGCCATCTCGCTCAACGACGCGCACACCTTCTGCGCCCCCGAGCAGGTCGGCGCGGAGGTCGTCGAGATCCTCGGGCTGATCCATGCCGCGCACGCCGCGCTCGGTGTCCGGCCGGCCGGGTTCCGGCTGTCGCTGCGCGGGCCGGGCGAGAAGTACGTCGGCGACGACGCGCAGTGGGCCCGCGCCGAGGAGTTGCTCCGGGAGGCGCTGGCCGGGGTGGAGTACGTCGAGGCGCCGGGGGAGGCCGCCTTCTACGGTCCGAAGATCGACGTTCAGATCGTCGACGCCGCCGGCCGGGAGTCGACCATCTCCACCATCCAGCTGGACTTCGACAAGCCGGAACGGTTCGACCTGTCGTACACCGACTCGGACGGCAGCCGGCGTCGGCCGGTGATGGTGCACCGCAGCCTGGTCGGCAGCATGGAGCGGCTGTTCGCGTACCTCATCGAGGTGCACGAGGGGGCGTTCCCGGCCTGGTACGCGCCCATCCAGTTGGTGTTGCTGCCGGTCGACGGCGGTCAGGTCGACGCGGCGGCCGACCTGGCCCGACGGGCGGGCGACGCCGGCCTGCGGGTCGCTGTCGACGCCGCCGGCTCGCTGGGCGCCCGGGTACGGGACGCGGCCAGCCGCCGCGTCCCGTACCTCGGGGTGTTGGGTGCCCGGGAGGTGGCCGACGGGCACCTCGCGCTGCGCCTGCGCGGCGGCCGCGCCCTGGCGCCGATGCCCGCCGACGAGGCTCTCGCCCTGATCGGCGGGCAGGTCGCCGCCCGCGCGACCGACCTGCTGCCGCAGGGCTGAGTCGCCGGCCGTCCCGGGGCGCTGCCACATGTTCTAGACCGCCGCCGGTTCGGCGGCCGGCTCGTCGTCGACGACCGCGCCGGTGAACTGCGAGCGGTAGAGCCTGTGGTACGCGCCCTGGGCGGCGAGCAACTGCTCGTGGGTGCCCTGCTCGACGATCCGACCGTCCTCCATCATCAGGATCAGGTCGGCGTCTCGGATGGTGGAGAGCCGGTGCGCGATCACGAAGCTGGTCCGGTCCGAGCGCAGCGCGGCCATCGCCCGTTGCAGCAGCACCTCGGTGCGGGTGTCCACCGAGCTGGTGGCCTCGTCGAGGATCAGCAGTGACGGCTCGGCGAGGAACGCCCGTGCGATGGTGATGAGCTGCTTCTCGCCGGCGCTGACGTTGCTGCCCTCCTCGTCGATGACGGTGTCGTAGCCGTCGGGCAGGCTGCGCACGAACCGGTCCACGAAGGTGGCCCGGGCGGCGGCGAGGATCTCCTCCTCGGTCGCGTCCGGCCGCCCGTAGGCGATGTTGTCGCGGATGGTGCCGCCGAACAGCCAGGTGTCCTGGAGCACCATGCCGATCCGGCCGCGCAGGTCGTCGCGGCGCATCGTGGTGATGTCCACCCCGTCGAGCGTGATCCGGCCCGCGTCCAGCTCGTAGAACCGCATCACCAGGTTGACCAGGGTGGTCTTGCCGGCACCGGTCGGGCCGACGATGGCCACCGTGTGTCCGGGTTCGGCGACCAGCGAAAGGTCGTCGATCAGCGGCTTGTCCGGCTCGTAGCGGAACGAGACGTGCTCGAACTCGACCCGACCGTGCGGGTCGGTGACCCGGGCCGGCGCGACCGGGTCGGGGGTCTGCTCGTCCGCGTCGAGCACCGCGAAGACCCGCTCGGCCGACGCCACCCCGGACTGGAGCAGGTTGGCCATCGAGGCGAGTTGGGTGAGCGGCTGGGTGAACTGGCGGGAGTACTGGATGAACGCCTGCACGTCACCGAGGCTCATCGTGCCGGAGGCGACCCGCAGCCCGCCGACCACGGCGATCGCCACGTAGCTCAGGTTTCCGATGAACATCATCGACGGCATGATGATCCCGGAGATGAACTGTGCCCCGAAGCTGGCCCGGAACAACTCCTCGTTCTTCGCGTGGAACGCGGCCTCGACCTCACGCTGCCGGCCGAAGACCTTCACCAGCTCATGACCGGTGTACGCCTCCTCGATCTGGCCGTTCAACTCGCCGGTGTGCGTCCACTGGGCGATGAACTGCTTCTGCGAGCGCTTGGCGATGCGCTGGGTGACCAGCACCGACAACGGCACCGCGACCAGGGCCACCAGGGCCAGTACCGGCGAGATCCAGAACATCACGGCCAGCACGCCGATGACTGTCAGCAGCGAGGTGAGCAGCTGGCTGAGGGTCTGCTGGAGGCTGGTGGAGATGTTGTCGATGTCGTTGGTGACCCGGCTGAGCAGCTCACCGCGCGGCTGCCTGTCGAAGTAGGGCAGCGGCAGCCGGTTGAGCTTCTCCTCCACCTCGGCGCGCAGCCGCAGCACTGTGCGCTGGACCACCCCGTTGAGCAGCCAACCCTGCCACCAGGACAGCAGGCTCGCCGCCAGGTAGAGCCCGAGCGCCAGCAGCAGCACCCGACTCAGGGCGCTGAAGTCGATGCCCACCCCGGGCACCACGTCCATCCGGGCCAGCATGTCGGCGAAGCTGTTGTTGCCGCTGGCCCGGGCCGCCGCGACGGCCTGCTCGGCGGTGGTGCCTGCCGGCAGTTGTCGACCGATCACCCCAGTGAAGATCAGGTCGGTGGCGTGGCCGAGGATCTTCGGCCCGGCAACGCTGAACCCGACACTCACCAGGGCCAACGTGATGATCGCGGCCAGGTGCAGTCGGTGCGAGCGCAGCCGGCCGAGCAACCGCCGGGCCGACGGCCCGAAGTTCATCGACTTCTCGGCGGGCATTCCGGCGCTCATCCATCCCGGGCCGCCGCGCTGACCGCCGGGCAGCCGCTTCGGCGTCGGCGCGCCAGTGCCGGTCTCCGGCGCGGTTTCCCCGCCTGGTTGCTGCGTGGTCTCGTTCGGCGTCCGTCCGTCGCCGGCCGGCTTCTGACTGGGTACGGCCGCGGTGCGCGGCTCGTCACGCTCGCTCATGCCGCCACCTCCGTGGTCTGCTGCGAGGCCACGATCTCGGCGTACGTCGGGCAGGTGTCCAACAACTCCGCATGTCGTCCCACTCCGACGACCCCTCCGTTTTCCAGGACGATGATCTGATCGGCGTCGATGATCGTGGAGACCCGCTGGGCCACGATGACCACAGCCGCCTGCGCGGTGACCGGCCGCAGGGCCGCTCGCAGCCGCGCGTCGGTGCCCAGGTCGAGCGCGGAGAACGAGTCGTCGAAGAGGTAGATCTCCGGTTGCCGGACCAGGGCCCGGGCGATGGCCAGGCGCTGCCGCTGCCCACCGGAGACCGTGGTGCCGCCCTGCGCGATCGGGGCGTCCAGCCCGCCGGGCATCTGGGCCACGAAGTCCCGGGCCTGGGCGATCTCCAGCGCCGTCCACAGCTCCTCGTCGGTGGCGTCCGGGTTGCCGTAGCGCAGGTTGCTGGCGACAGTTCCGGTGAACAGGTACGGCCGCTGCGGCACCAGGCCGATGCGTCGCCACAGCTCGTCCGGCGCCAACTCCCGCACGTCCACCCCGTCGACCAGCACCGCGCCGTCGCTGACGTCGACCAGGCGGGGGATCAGCGACAGCAGCGTCGTCTTGCCCGCGCCGGTGCTGCCGATGATCGCCGTGGTGGTGCCCGGTGTCGCCCGGAAGGAGATGTCGCGCAGCACCGGCTCCACGGCGCCCGGGTACTGGAAGCGCACCCCGCGCAGCTCCAGCTCGGCTCGGGTAGGAAGCTCGGTGACCGGCGCGGCGGCCGGGACCACCGACGAGTCGGTGTCCAGCACCTCGACGATCCGCTCGGCGCAGACCGCCGCCCTCGGCACCATCATCAGCATGAAGGTGGCCATCATGACCGCCATCAGGATCTGCATCAGGTACTGCAGGAACGCGGTGAGCGCGCCGACCTGGATCGCACCGGCGTCCACCCGCTGCGCGCCGAACCAGAGCACCGCCACGCTGGAGACGTTCAGCACCAGCATGACCACCGGGAAGATCAACGCCAGCAATCGACCGGTACGCAGCGCGGTCGCTGTCAGGTCGGCGTTGGCGACGGCGAAGCGGTCCGTCTCGTACGGCTCGCGGACGAACGCGCGGACCACCCGGATGCCGGTGATCTGCTCCCGTAGCACCCGGTTGACGGTGTCGATGCGGGTCTGCATCAGCCGGAAGCCCGGCACCATCCGACGGATGATCGCGCCGAGGGCGATGGCCAGCACCGGCACGCTGACCAGCATCAGCCAGGAGAGCCCGACGTCCTCACGCAACGCCATGAACACGCCGCCGACGCTCATGATCGGTGCGGCGACGAGCATCGTGCAGCTCATCAGCACGAGCATCTGCACCTGCTGCACGTCGTTGGTGTTGCGGGTGATCAGCGACGGTGCCCCGAACCGGGCCACCTCGCGGGCGGAGAAGCGGTTGACGTGCCCGAACAGTTCGGCGCGTACGTCGCGGCCGAAGCCCATCGCGACCCGGGCGCCCAGGTAGACGGCGGCGATCGAGCAGACGATCTGGATCAGGCTGACCAGCAGCATCCAACCGCCGGTACGCACGATGTAGTCGGTGTCGCCGCGGGCCACACCCTGGTCGATGATGTCCGCGTTGAGGCTGGGCAGGTAGAGCGAGGCCATGGTGCCCACGAACTGAAGCAGCACGACCGCCAGCAACGGTCTCTGATAGGTGCGCAGTTGGCCGCGCAGGAGTCGGATCAGCACGCCGGGTCCTTCGTTTCGGTAGGGCGTCCGGTCATCCGCGGGTCGTCTCCGCTGCCGATGACCTCAAGCAGGAACTCCCGGATCACCTGGGCCTTCGCCGGGTCGGCGTCGACCGAGGTGAGGGGCCGTCCGGAGTGCATGAGCGCGCCGAGCGCGGCCACCCGTTCCCGCCCGGCGGGGGTGATGGCGAGTCGGATGCTGCGTCGGTCGCTGTCGTCGCGCTGCCGCTCGACCAGACCATCGCGCTCGAGCGTGTCGACGATGCCGGTCAGGGTCGCCGGGCGGACGAACCCCTTCTCGGCGACCTTCCGGTGGGGTAGCTCGCCGTGCCGGGCGAGCGTCATCAGGGTGATCATGCCGGCCTGGGTGAGGCCGTGCTCCTCGGCGAGATAGCGGTTCCACCGCTGCCCGACCAGGTGCCCGGCCACCACCAACAGTCGGCCGAGCGGCACGTCCTGGAGGGTCACGAGTTCCACGGAAAGTAGATTAGCCCCCTGATAGTCAGGCACCAAACGAAATTGCCGTGGCGGCGGCCACGAACACGACCTGCATTGCGGTGCGCTGCCCGAGCGGGGTGACCGGTCGGCCGGCGAGGGTCAGCTGCCGACGGGCGGCCGAGACGTTGGCCGGAAACATGGCGAGCATGAGCAGGCCGAGTCCGGCCGCCGCCACCCTGGCGGTCGCCGGGAGCAGCAGGCCGACCGCGCCGATCAGCTCCAGCACGCCGGTGACGGTGACCAGCAGATCCGGCCGGGGCAGTCGGGGCGGGACCATCGCGATCAATCCGGCGCGGCGCCGTCCTGCGAAGTGCGCGACGGCGGTCAGCGCGAACATCACGGCCAGCCCGACGCGCAGCGCGGCGATCCAGCCGTCGAGTGCGGTGATGCCCGCCAGGCCGGCGAGTCGGGCCAGTGCGGTGCCGGCGATCAGGGCGATCAGGGGTGCCATCGGAATCCTCCTCCTTGTGAACTTGTCAGTGGCAAGATTGCACGGTGGAGTGACATCTTGTCAATGGCAAGATTAGGATCGGGGGGTGACCGACTCGCGCACCTACCACCACGGCGACCTGCGCCGCGCCCTGCTCGCCGCAGCGTTGGAGGCCATCGATGAGGTGGGGCCCGCCGCGTTGAGCCTGCGCGATCTGGCCCGTCGGGCCGGTGTCTCGCACGCCGCGCCCGCACACCATTTCGGCGACAAGGCGGGCCTGCTCACCGCGCTCGCCGCGCAGGGCTTCGATCTGCTGGCCCAGGCGTTGACCGCGGCGGATGGCGACCCGCTGGAGGCTGGCGTCGCCTACGTCGACTTCGCCGTCACGCGCCGCGCGTACTTCGAGGTGATGTTCCGGCCGGAGTTCTACCGGGCCGACGACGCCGAGCTGATCGCCGCCCGGGACCGGGCCGGTGCCGTACTCCGCGCCGGGGTGGCGGCGCTACCCACCGGCAGTGCGCCCGTCGACCCCGGCCGGGACGCGCTCGCGGCCTGGTCGATCGCGCACGGCTTCGCCACCCTCTGGCTGGCCGGCGTACTACCCGACCGGGTGGGCGACAACCCCCGCGACGCAGCCCGCACAGTCCTACGCCGACTGGCGCCCTAACCTCCCACCCCCACCCCCTCGCCGGTTGATCATGAAGTTATTGCCACGACACGCCGCTGCGGGAGGCAATAACTTCATGATCAACAAGGGTGGGCGGGGTGGGGGGTGGGGTGGTTACCAGCTGGTGGGGAGGGGCATTCCTTCGGTGAAGCCGGCGGCGCTCTGCACGCCGACGATGGCCCGCTCGTGGAACTGGGTCAGGTCCCGTGCGCCGGCGTAGGTGAAGGCGCTGCGTACCCCCGCGATGATCTCGTCGATCAGGTCCTCGACACCGGGGCGGGCCGGGTCCAGGTGCATTCGGGCGGAGGAGATGCCCTCCTCGAACACCGCCTTGCGGGCCCTGTCGTACGGGCTGTCGTCGGCGGTTCGGGCGCTGACCGCCCGAGCCGAGGCCATTCCGAAGCTCTCCTTGTACCGCCGGCCGTCCGCGTCGGTGTACAGGTCACCGGGGGACTCGTAGGTGCCGGCGAACCAGGAGCCGATCATCACGTTCGACGCGCCGGCGGCGAGCGCGAGCGCCACGTCCCGGGGGTGTCGCACCCCGCCGTCGGCCCACACGTGCCGGCCCAGTTGGCGGGCGGCGGCCGCGCAGTCGAGCACCGCGGAGAACTGCGGTCGACCCACGCCGGTCATCATCCGGGTGGTGCACATCGCCCCCGGGCCGACGCCGACCTTGATGATGTCCGCCCCCGCCTCCACCAGGTCGCGTACACCCTCGGCGGTGACCACGTTGCCGGCCGCCACCGGCACCCCCGGGTCCAGCTTCCGGACCGCCTGAAGTGCGGAGATCATCCGTGCCTGGTGGCCGTGCGCGGTGTCCACCACCAACGTGTCCACCCCCGCCTCCAGCAGCGCCGAGGCCTTGCCGATCACGTCTCCGTTGATCCCGACGGCCGCCGCGATCCGAAGCCGACCCCGGTCGTCCACGGCCGGCGTGTAGAGGGTGGCGCGCAACGCGCCCTGTCGGGTCAGCACCCCGACCAGCCGACCCTCGGCGTCCACCACCGGGGCGAGTCGGCGACGGCCCGCCGAGAGCAGATCGAAACCGGTACGAGGATCCGCGTCCGCCGGGACGGTGTGCAGCTCGGTGGACATCACGTGGCGCAACTGCGCGAAGCGGTCCACGCCGGTGGTGTCCGCCTCGGTGACCACACCCATCGGCCGGCCGGCGTCGTCGACCACTATCACCGCACCATGCGAGCGCTTGGGCAGCAGGTGGATGGCGTCGCCCACGGTTTCGGTCGGGCCCAGCGTGATGGGCGTGTCGTAGACCAGGTGGCGCTGCTTGACCCAGGCGACGACATTCGCCACCACCTCGATCGGAATGTCCTGTGGAATCACCGTGATGGCACCTCGGCGGGCGACCGTCTCCGCCATCCGCCGTCCGGCGACCGCTGTCATGTTCGACACCACCAGCGGAATGGTGGTGCCGGTGCCGTCGCCGGTGGAGAGGTCGACGTCGAGTCGGGAGCCAAGGTCGGAGCGGGCCGGCGCCATGAAGACGTCGGTATAGGTCAGGTCGTGCGCGGGAGCCGCGCCGTGAAGGAACCGCACCGGGCAATCATTCCCGCTCATGGCGAGTTCCACCGCCGGTGGTAGTGGAAAACACTCGCATCGTCGTTGGTCCTGGTTCGGTGGGGTCGTCGGTGCTCGCCGCAGGAGCCCGGCAGCAGTGCGGAAGTGCCACGGCGAGGCCGGCCGGGTACGAACCGGTCAGCCCAGCAGGAGTGCCACGGCGAGCCCGGCCATGACGACCGCGATGACCGCGTCCAGCACCCGCCAGGCGACGGCGCGGGCGAGCAGCGGTGCGAGGCGCTGCGCGCCGACGCCGAGCGCGGTGAACCAGACCACACTGGCCAGGGTGGCGCCGGCGCCGAAGACCCACCGGTGCGGGTGTTGTTGGGCCACGCTGCCCAGGAGCAGCACGGTGTCCAGGTAGACGTGCGGGTTCAGGTAGGTGAAGGCGGCGCAGGCGAGCAGCGTCGCTGCCAACGTGGCCGGCGGCCGTTCGGTGGGCAACAGGGCGCCGGGACGCAGGGCGCGGCGGGCGGCGAGCCCCGCGTAGCAGAGCAGGAAGGCCGCGCCGCCCCAGCGGATCGCCGTCAGCAGGCCCGGTCGACCGGTCACCAGCGAACCGACCCCGGCCACTCCCGCCATGATCAGCAGCGCGTCCGAGGCGGCGCAGGTCAGCACCACGGGTACGACGTGCTCGCGGCGCAGGCCCTGTCTCAGCACGAAGGCGTTCTGGGCGCCGATGGCGACGATGAGCGCGATGGAGATCGAGAAGCCGGCGACGGCGGAGGTGAGCACGGAGTCGACGCTAGGACCGTCGACGGCGACCAGTCCAACTAAAGATTCTGACGCAACTTAAGCTCAGCTAATGGATGGTCTCGACTCGGCGCAGCTACGGACGCTCGCGGCGGTGGTGGCGGAGGGCAGTTTCGACGCGGCGGCCCGGCTGCTGCACATCACGCCGTCAGCGGTGAGCCAACGGATCAAGGCGCTGGAGGAGACAGTCGGCCAGGTGCTGGTCCGCCGCGCCCGTCCGTGCGTGGCAACCGACGCCGGCCGGCCGCTGCTGCGCCTGGCCGGCCAGCTCGCGCTGCTTGAACGGGAGGCGCTGGCCGATGCCCGCGGCCCGCTGGCCGGCGGTGGTCGGATCCGCGTCGCCGTGGTGGTCAACGCGGACTCGCTGGCCACCTGGTTTCCCGCCGCGCTGGCCCGGTTGCCGCAGCGGGCCGGGCTCTCGTTCGACCTGCGGCAGGACGATCAGGACCACACCGCCGAGCTGCTCCGCGACGGTTCGGTGACGGCGGCGGTCACCGCCCAGCGGGACGCCGTGCAGGGCTGCCGGGTGCTGCGGCTCGGGGCCATGCGCTACCGCGCGGTGGCCAACCCGGAATTCGCGGCGTCCCACTTCGCCGGAGGATTCACCGCAGCCGCGCTGGCGAGCACCCCGCTGTTGGTCTTCGACCGGAAGGACCGGGTGCAGCACCGGTTCATCCGAGCGGTGGTCGGTCGGCCGCTCGACCCGCCGGTGCACTACGTACCGTCGGTGCCGGCGTTCAGCGAGGCGACCCGGCTCGGGTTGGGCTGGAGTCTGGTGCCGGAACAGCTCGCCGAGGCCGACCTGACCGCCGGTCGTTGCGTCGACCTCGTGCCGGGCCGACACCTCGACGTCCCGCTGTACTGGCAGCACTGGCGGCTGGAGTCGGACGTGCTGAACGCCCTGACCGCCGCCGTCCGCACGGTCGCCGCCGAAGCCCTGCGCTGAGCGCCGGCCGGACGGCTCAGGCGATGGTGCAGATGGGGGCACCGGCAGTGATCACGGCGCCGACCTCGGCGCTGAGACCGCTGACCGTACCCGCCTTGTGCGCGTGCAGCGGCTGCTCCATCTTCATCGCCTCCAGCACCACTACCAGGTCGCCCTCGGCCACTGTGTCGCCGTCCGCCACCGCGATCTTGACGATGGTGCCCTGCATCGGCGAGGTGAGCGCGTCGCCGCCGACCGGAGCACCGGCCTTGGCGCCGCCGCGCCGGGTCGGCCTACGGGCGGCGGGTGCCGCTGTGGTCGTACTCCCGCCGAAGCCGGCGGGGAGACTGACCTCGATGCGCTTGCCGCCCACCTCGACCACGACGGTGTCGCGTTCGGCCGGCGCCTCGGCGGCGCCGGCGGCGGCGGTGAACGGCGGCACCGTGTTGTGGAACTCGGTCTCGATCCACCGGGTGTGCACTGTGAACGGTTCGGCGGTGAACGCCTCGTCGCGCACCACGAGCCGGTGGAACGGCAGCGCGGTGGCCATCCCGTCGAGGACCATCTCGTCCAACGCGCGGCGGGCGCGCTCCAGCGCCTCGGTCCGCGTCTCACCCGTGATGATCACCTTGGCGAGCAGTGAGTCGAAGTTGCCGCCGATCACGTCGCCGGCCGAGATGCCGGTGTCGACCCGCACACCCGGCCCGCTGGGCAGGCGGAGCGCGGTGACAGTGCCGGGGGCGGGCAGGAAGTTGCGGCCCGGGTCCTCGCCGTTGATCCGGAACTCGATCGCGTGCCCGCGCGGCGTCGGGTCCTCGGTGATCCGCAGCTTCTCGCCGTCGGCGATCCGGAACTGCTCGCGGACCAGGTCGATGCCGGCGGTCTCCTCGGTGACCGGGTGCTCGACCTGGAGTCGGGTGTTGACCTCCAGGAAGGAGATGGTGCCGTCGACGCCGACCAGGTATTCCACAGTGCCGGCGCCGTGGTAGCCGGCTTCGCGGCAGATCGCCTTGGCGCTCTCGTGGATCTGCGCGCGCTGGGCGTCGCTGAGGAACGGCGCGGGCGCCTCCTCGACGAGCTTCTGGTGACGTCGCTGCAACGAGCAGTCCCGGGTCCCCACCACGATCACGTTGCCGTGCTGGTCGGCGAGGACCTGCGCCTCGACGTGCCTGGGCTGGTCGAGGTACCGCTCGACGAAGCACTCGCCCCGACCGAACGCCGCGACCGCCTCCCGGGTGGCCGACTCGAAAAGCTGGGGGATCTCCTCCATCGTGCGGGCGACCTTGAGGCCGCGCCCACCGCCGCCGAAGGCGGCCTTGATGGCGACCGGCAGACCGTGGTCGACGGCGAAGGCCATCACCTCGTCCGGGCTGGCCACCGGGTCCGGGGTGCCGGGGACCAACGGTGCGCCGGCCCGCTGGGCGATGTGCCGGGCGGTGACCTTGTCGCCCAGGTCGCGGATGGCCTGGGGGGTGGGGCCGATCCAGGTCAGCCCGGCGTCGATGACGGCCTGGGCGAAGTCGGCGTTTTCACTGAGGAAGCCATAACCCGGGTGTACGGCGTCGGCGCCGGCCCGAGCGGCGACGTCGAGCAGCTTGTCGATGCGCAGGTAGGTCTCGGTGGCGCTGTCCCCGCCGAGCGCGTACGCCTCGTCCGCGAGGGTGGCGTGCAGGGCGTCGCGGTCGGAGTCCGCGTACACGGCGACGCTGCCCAGGCCGGCGTCGCGGCACGCGCGGATCACCCGGACGGCGATCTCGCCGCGGTTGGCGATGAGTACCTTGCGCACCTTCGTGGCTCCTCCCGGGCAGGTTACTGACGGGGAGTGTATCGGCCGCCCACGGCGGCCCTAACGATCGCTCAGTGTGGGATGCCGCACTGCGCCCGCCACGGTTTAGTCAAACTTGGCTATTACGCTTATCGGGTGTCTTCGACTCGGATGATGATTCTCGGTCTGGTGCGGTGGATGCAGCCCGTGCACGGCTACGACGTGCGCCGTGAGCTGCTGAGCTGGAGCGCCGACAAGTGGGCGAACATACAGCCTGGATCGATCTATCACGCCCTGCGCAAGCTCACCGAGGAAGGGCTGCTGCGCGCCGTCGCGACCGAGCAGGTGGGCGCCCGTCCGGCGCGGACCACGTACGAGGTGACGGTCAAGGGGGAGGACGAGTTCGAGACGCTGCTGCGTAACTCCTGGTGGACCATCAGCGAGCCCGCCGACCCGTTCGTGGCGGCCTTCTCCTTCCTGCCGGCCATGCCGCGCGCCGAGGCGGCCGCCGCCCTGCGTAACCGTGCCAACCTGCTGCGCGCCGGCGTCGAATCCATGCGCGCCTCGCTGGAGTCGGACTGGGTGCGCAACCGCAAGCCCGCGCACGTGGGCTGGATGTTCGAGCTGTGGTCGGCGCGAGCGGAGGCGGAGATGAGCTGGTGCGAGCGGATCGCCGAGCGGATCGATTCCGGAGTGTCGTACCTGCCTGCTGAGCTGGATGAAGCGCAGGGTTGGTCGGGGTGGAGGGACGGCGTGGAGCCGTCCGACACCGACGCGGAATAATCAACGTTGACTAAAAAAGCTATATCGCGTTAGCCTGCTGGCGGCACAGCGGGGGAGTGCGCCGTCCGGCGTCGTCCCACTCGACGGCCGGCCCGACCGGCCCGAACGACCAGGAGCAGAAATGATCGAGACCAGGGGGCTGCGGAAGTCGTTCCGCTCCCGCGCGGGTCGAGAGACGAAGACGGTGGACGCCGTGCGGGGCGTCGACCTTGACGTTGCCAAGGGCGAGATCTTCGGCTTCCTCGGCCCGAACGGCGCCGGCAAGACCACCACGCTGCGGATGCTCGCCACACTGATCGAGCCGGACGGCGGCGAGGCCACCATCGCGGGCGCCGACCTGCGCAAGGACCCGGCCGAGGTGCGCCGCCGCATCGGGTACGTCCCGCAGGGCGGCAGCACCTGGGACGAGTCCACCGCCCGCGAGGAACTGGTGCTGCACGCCCGGATGTACGGCATCAGCAAGGCCGACGCGCAGCGGCGCGCGGCCCGCGCGCTGGACGCCTTCCAGCTCACCGAGTACGCCGACCGCAAGTGCAAGACCTACTCCGGCGGCCAGCGTCGCCGGGTGGAGATCGCCCTCGGCATCATCCACGAGCCGAAGATCGTCTTCCTGGACGAGCCGACCACCGGCCTCGACCCGCAGAGCCGCGCCCACATGTGGGACGAGATCCGCCGGCTCCGCGCCGACGGGATGACAGTCTTCATCACCACGCACTACCTGGACGAGGCCGACGCGCTCTGCGACCGGATCGCGATCATGGACAACGGCGAGGTGGTGGCCGAGGGCACGCCGACCGAGCTCAAGCGGGAGATCTCCGGCGACGTGGTGCTGGTCGGTCTCGACCTGGCCGCCACCCCGCAGGCCGCCCAGACGCTCGACGGCGAGCCGTACGTCAACAAGCTGGAGACTGTCGACGAGGGCGGCCTGCGCCTCTACGTCGACGAGGGCGCCACAGCCATTCCGCAGGTGCTGCGCCGACTCGACCACGCCGGGCTGGAGCTGCGCTCGATCGAGCTGCACCGACCCAGCCTGGACGACGTCTTCCTCACCAAGACCGGCCGCTCGCTGCGCGAGTCCTGACCACCGGAGACGACTCTCATGAAATTCGCCCGTGACACGTGGCTGATCTTCCAGCGCCAGATCCAACTCCTGCTACGCAACCCGGTCTGGGTCTTCGTTGGCGTGTTCCAGCCGGTCATGTACCTGCTGCTCTTCGCCCCGCTGCTCAAGCCCGCACTGAACGCACCCACCCAGGCCGCCGCCTACAAGATCTTCGTACCGGGTCTGCTGGTGCTGCTGGCCATCTTCGGTGGCCTGTTCCAGGGCTTCGGCCTGATCGCCGAGCTGCGAGCCGGCGTCATCGAACGCTCCCGGGTCACCCCGATCAGCCGGCTCGCCCTGCTGCTCGGCCGCTCGCTGCGCGACGTGGTCTCGCTCCTGGTGCAGGCGGTCATCATCACGCTCTTGGCGCTCATCTTCGACCTGCGGGTGTTCATCGGGGACCTGCTGCTGGCGTACCTGATGCTCGCCCTGATCGCCCTCATGACCTCGGCCGTCTCCTACGGCGTCGCCCTCAAGGTCAAGAGCGAGGATGCGCTGGCCCCGCTGATGAACACGGTGGCTCAGCCGGTGCTGCTGCTCTCCGGCATCCTGCTGCCGCTGACCTTCGCACCCGGCTGGTTGCAGGGCATCGCCAACTGGAACCCGTTCTCCTGGGCGGTCGACGGCACCCGGGCGCTGTTCGCCGGTGACCTGGGCAGCGACAAGGTCTGGCAGGGCCTCAGCATCACCGCGGTCCTCGCCGCGCTGGGCGTCTACTGGGCCGCCCGCCAGTTCGCCCGCAGCGTCCGCTGACGCCGGCTTTCGCTGTTCCTTGGTGTTGGGGTGTCCCCTGGTGGGGACACCCCAACACCGTGTTCAGCGGTTGCCGATGGTCGCCGGTCGCCGGTCGCCGGTCGCCGGTCGCCGGTCGCCGGTTGTCGGCGGTCAGCGGACCCGGGCGAGGGTGAGGCCGTCCGCGATCGGCAGCATCACCGGGTCCACCCGCACGTCCGCGAGAACCTCGTCGTTGAACGCGGCGATGGCCCGGTCGCCAGCGTCCTGCGGGGCGATCACCCGACCTCCCCGCAACACGTTGTCGACGGCGATCACCCCACCCGGACGCATCCTGGGCACCAACTCGGCCCAGTAGATCGGGTAGCCGGTCTTGTCCGCGTCGATGAACGCGAAGTCCAGGTGCCGCTCGTGCGGCAACTCCCGCAGCCCGTCCGCTGCCGGACCGATGCGCAGGTCGATCAGATCCTGCACGCCGGCCCGCGCCCAGTAGCGCCGGGCGATGCCGGTGAACTCCTCGGAGATGTCGAAACAGGTCAGTCGCCCACCCTCGGGCAACCCGCGGGCGATCGCCAGCGACGAGAGCCCGGTGAACGTGCCGACCTCGACGGCCTGCCGCACGTCGAGCAGCCGGGTGAGGAACGTCAGGAGCGCGGCCTGCTCCGGAGCCACCTGCATGGCGGCGTGCTCCGGCAACACCGACCGGGTCTCCTCGGCCAGATCACTGATGATCTCGTCCGGCGGGGAGCCGTGTGCGACCAGATAGGCGTGCAGCTCGTTGGTGAGCGGGATCGACTTGGTGGTCATGACCGGACGTTACCGAGCGGCTCGACCATCTGGCCGCCCGGCGCGACAGTCGTCCACAGGTCGGTGATCCGCAGATCCAACTCGGCGAGGAGCCGGCGCAACAGCGGCATCGACAACCCCACCACCGTCCCCGGGTCACCCTCGATCCGTTCCACGAACGGCCCACCCAGCCCGTCGATCGTGAACGCGCCGGCCACCGCCAGCGGCTCACCAGTGGCCACGTACGCGGCGATCTCGTCGTCACTGACGTCGGCGAAGTGGACAGTGGTCGACGCGACAGCCTCCGCGCGCCGACCCGCAGTAACGTCGACAAGGCAGTGCCCGCTGTGCAGAACGCCGCTGCGTCCCCGCATCCGCAGCCACCGCCGGGTCGCGTCCGCCGCATCCGCCGGCTTGCCGAGGATCTCCCCGTCGAAGGCGAGCACCGAGTCGCAGCCGATCACCAACGTCCGCTGATCGGCGGTCGCGTTCAGCCGGGTCAACACCGCCTGTGCCTTCAGGCGAGCCAACTCCAGGCACAACTCCTCGGCCCGCTCGGTCACCACCAGGGACTCGTCCACCCCACTGACCAGCACCTCCGGCTCGACGCCGGCAGCCTGGAGCAACTTACGACGGGCAGGGCTCGCCGATGCGAGGACGAGGCGAAGCGGCAAAGTCTCAGACACCAGCCCGACGTTACCGCCCAGCCCCCCACCAAGACCGACACCCGGCCCAGCACCCACCACCCGGTCGCCGCCCGGTCGGCCTGGCGTGGTGCGGCTCGGTGGTAGTTCGGCCCCGTGGTCGTTCGGCCCGGTGGTCGTTCGGCCCGGTGGTCGTTCGGCCCGGTGGTCGTTCGGGCTGGTGGTCTGGCGGCTCGGTGGCCGGGCGGCCTTGATCCACTCGACTTTCAGAAAGACGCGGTATCCCCTCGCCCCGGACACCGCGGTTTCCTGAAAGTCGAGTGGATCACCGCTTCGTTGATAGATCAGCGACTGATTCTGGGCGGCGGATCATCACCACGCCGCCGTCGCCGCGCTATCACGGCCCACCCGACCCCGGCAGCCACGAGCACCCCGAGCGTGGCCAGGCCGCGCGCGGTTGCGCTATCGCTCCCATCACCCGGCTGAGCGGCAGCCGTCGTGGTCGGGCCAGCACCGGCCGGAGCGCTCACCGATTCAAACCCGAGCGGCGGTACGTCTGCCGTCAGCGCTGCCACAAGATCGATCACTCCATAGCCGTACTCGTCGTCACGCCCAGGAGGGCCCTTGTCGATGGCGGTAGCCGTGAGCCGGTGCGCCACCTCCCGGGCCGGTAGATACGGGTACTTGGACCTGATCAACGCAGCCGCACCCGCCACGATCGCCGTCGCGCTCGAGGTGCCAGTCCCCTTCGAGTATTTCCCGTCGTAGCTGGTGCTATAGATGTCGACCGCAGGAGCGACCACATCGATCTTCGGCCCGGTGACGGATATGGCAGCGTGTTGTCCAGTGCGATCGACACCCCCGACCGCGATAACACCCTCTTCGCTGGCTGGATAACGCACGTCCGTGTCGGGAGGTGTATTACCTGCTGCGGCAACTACTACGATGTCAGCATCCTGGGCAGCCCTGATCGCTCGCTGAAGTCTTATGCTGGCACCGGCGACCGCTGAAATACTGATAATGTCGGCGCCGCCGGCGATGGCGAATTCAATGCTGGAGGCTAGTGCGTCGGGACTGCCCACGTCATTAGGTGGGGTATCCAGGATTGGAAGGACCTTTGCTCTTGGCGCAATGCCGAGGGCGCCCTGGTTTTTCGTCCTTCCGTGCGCGACGATCAGGCCAGCCATTGAGGTTCCATGACTATCCCGATCCCGGCGTCCGTCACCACTTCCACCAGGAATAACGTCGGCCCCTGGAAGTAAGTTCTCGCGCAGGTCGGGATGGGGGTCGACTCCAGTGTCCGGCACTGCGACGATTACGCCGGACCCTTGACTGAATTTATGTACCTGCTCAATCCGCAGAAATGGTAGGTGCCATTGATCGCCACGTATTAAGTCCGCGTCTTGAGGCGGGGTGGCAAGGCTGGCAGGAAGCAGGGCTCCGACCAGAGCTAGTCTGGAAAGGCCCACCAGGGATGACTCAATCACCTGCCGAAACCAATTGCCGGACCGGGGTCGATCGGATTGTCTCTGTCTGGTGGGCGAACCACCGGAGGGACGCCCTGGTCGGTTTCCCAAGGGTTATCCGGGTCCCAGTAGCGGGAGCTCTCCTCGCTCTCTGCCCCAAGCTTTGGACGGCCTCCTGTTCCAGGCAGACCGGGTGCACCGCCAATCGGGAAACCGTTCGCACTCCCATTGAGACCACGTCCCCCGCCCGGCCGACTTCCAGCCGAACCGGTGGGCGCTGTCCCAGCGCCGCCGCCGCCGATGACCCCGCCTACCGGATTGACCCTCCTAGGGGCGCCAGAGTTGTTGACCGGATGGCCTGGGGCTGGTCCTGGGACGCCGCCGATTAATCCTCCGGCGGAAGGGACCGGGCGGGTGGGCGTTGCGGGGTGTGCGGTGCTTCCCTCGGAGACCCCGCCGACAGGTTTTGACAGGCTCCCAGGTTGGGATGTTCGCGTGGGAGGCGAGCCAATGGAAGCAGCAGGCATCCTTGGCGTAATGCCAGGGCCGATGGCAGCTGATGGGCCTCCCACTCCCGGCGCTTGAACGGTTGGCGGCGTCGTCCCAGCGGGTGCCGAGGAGACTCCTGCGGCCGCACCCCCGAGGACTGGACCGATCCCCGACGTCGCGGCGGCGGTGGAAATCACCCGCTGAGCACTTGCGCCACGAGGGTGAGTGGTGGAGGTAGGCAACGGCGCTGGAACTATCGGGGGAATAGCCGGTGCTAGATAACCGCCATACACATCGGGGTCGTCCGGCTGCCGCACGTTCCTGGGCGTGACGGGTGGTTTTTGGAGGGTGGCTTGGGCTTGCTGGAGCTCGCCGCTCAGGCTGAACATCATGGATCGGGCCTGGACGTTGAGCCGTTCCAGTTCCCCGTCAGCAACAGGCGGCGTGGTAGTCCGGTTGCCCATCACCGCTTTCGGGTCGGCGACCATCGACTCGTACGCCTGCTTCTGCTGGAACTTGGTCGCGTACTCCTCGTGGATCTTGCGGAGTGCAGCGCGGGTGGTGCCGATGGCCTGGGTTGCGGCGGAGAGTGCGGTGTAGTTCGCGGCGGCGGCGTCGTGGGTGCGCTGCACCTTGTCGATGAGTGCGTCGAGTTCGGCGAGGTACGTGCGGGAGGCGGCGCTGGTCTCGGGGGGCCATGCCTCGGCGAGTCCGCGTCGGTACTGCTGGAGGCGGCCGAGGTGGGTTTGTGCCAGGTCGCAGACCTTGCGCCAGCCGGCGACCTGTTTCCAGTGGTTGGTGGTGTCGTGGTCCTGGAGGCAGGCCCACATGCTGTTGACGTCCATGAGGTGCCAGTCGGTGAGGCCGGAGGTGCGGCCGGTGCCCCGTTCGATCACGGCAACACCACCGGTCCTTTGGCGTCGGGACCGGTCGGGTCGGTCAGCATCGACGTGGGGCCGCCGGGCAGCATGTTCAAAGGGTTGGCGAGGGCTCGTTGCACGTCCACCACTCGGGCGGCGGTGAAGGCGTCGCTGTCGGCGTAGTGGGTGGCGACCTGGTCGGCGGCGGCGGCCAGGTGGCCGGTGGCGCCTCGGACGGCGTACACCATGTCGGCGGTGGCCTGCTGCGTCTCGTGGTGCGCGTGCAGGAAGGTGACCAGCTCGATGAAGGCGTCGCAGGGGTTGGGCACCTTCGCTGACATGTCTTCGGCGATGTACGACAGGTGCGGCGCGTAGTTGCTCTCGACCTCGGCGGCGAGCCGGTCGGCGAACTCTCTGAGCTGGCTGATGTCGGCTTCGATGCCGCCGTAACCGCGTAGCCAGGGTGCTGGCCGGTCCTCTTCGGGGATCATGGATCCTCCCTACCCGTAGCGGCACCGTTTCCCTGAGTGAGGTTAACGGCTCAACGCCACCCTGACAGCCCCCGTACGTGGTGGGTGTCGGGTCAGCGGGGCAGGCCGGCGGCGCGCCAGCCGCGGGAGTGGCCCGGTCGACTGCTGCGCGCCCAGGCGGACGCGGTCACCGGCGCGGGGGTGGCGGCCGGTCGGGTTCGGACGATGATCGCCCCCACCAGAGCGGCCAACTCCTCGGCGGTGGGCACGCCGCGGACGACCCGGAACAGCGGCTCTTCGGCAGACATGCCGCCAGGGTACGCGGCCGAAAGTTACGGGGACCGCACAGTGGCGTGCCGGCGGTGTGAGCGTCAGCGGGTCCGGGTACCGTCTCACCGATGTCGAACGCGCTTCCCCAACTCGTCGCTGACCGATACCGGCTCCTGTCGCCGCTCGGCCAGGGCGGCATGGGCCGGGTGTGGAAGGCGCGCGACGAGGTGCTGCACCGGGACGTCGCCATCAAGGAGTTGGTGCCGCCGCCCGGCCTCACCGACGAGGAGCGCCGCGAGATGCGCGAGCGCTCGCTGCGGGAGGCGCGGGCCATCGCCCGGCTCAACCACGCCAACGTCGTCCGCATCTTCGACGTGCTGCGCACCGACGGCGATCCGTGGATCGTCATGGAGTACGTGGCGTCGAGGTCGTTGCAGGACACTCTCGCCGAGGACGGCCCGGTGTCGGTGGCCCGCACTGTGGAGATCGGCCTGGGCGTGCTGGGTGCGCTCAGCGCCGCGCACAAGGCGGGTGTCATGCACCGCGACGTGAAGCCCGGCAACGTGCTGCTCGGCGACGACGGTCGGGTGGTGCTGACCGATTTCGGTCTCGCCACCATCCCCGGCGACCCCAACGTGACCCGCACCGGCATGGTGCTCGGCTCGCCGGCGTACATCTCCCCGGAGCGCGCTCGGGACGGCACCGCCGGGCCGGAGGCCGACCTGTGGTCGCTGGGCGCGACGCTGTACGCGGCGGTCGAGGGCAAGTCGCCGTACGCCCGGCCGTCGGCGATCGGCACCCTGGCCGCGTTGGCCACCGAGCCGATTCCGCCGCCGAAGAACGCCGGTCCGCTCAAGGCCGTGCTCAACGGGCTGCTGCGCAAGGACCCGAACGAGCGGATCACCGCCGAGGTGGCGGAGCGCTTGCTGCGTCGCGCCGGGGGCAAGCGGTCGCGCGGGATCTCACTGCTCGATGGCGTACGCCGGCCCGGGCCGAACGGTCCGCGCGAGCCGCGCCTGCCGGTGGTGCCGGCCCCGCGACCGGCCGAGAGTGTCGACCGGCCGGTGTCGCCGCCACCGGCGGCCGCGACCACCTCAGCTGCCACCTCTGCTGCCGCCGCGACCCCAGCCGCCGATGCCACGCCGACGGCCGTCGTTTCCTCCGGTGCGGCCGCCGACCCGACCGCGCTGGTGTCGGGCGAGTCGAACGCGGCGGCGCCGGCCGAGCCGACCGCCACGATCGACAGTCCGTCCGAGGCCGACCCGACCGAGGCCGAGCCGACCGCGAAGGTCGCGGCAGCGCCCGACACGAGCGGCGCGCCCGACACGAGCGGCGACGGTACGACGAACGTCGACGACGAGCCGACTGTTGTCGACGGTCCGCCAGTGGCTCCGGAGCAGCGCAAGCCGACCACGCCGACGTCGCTGATGCCGCCGCTGAGCCCGGCCGGCCGAGCGCCGGTGCCGCCCTCGGATGGCACGAAGCCGAACAACACCCGACGCAACGTGCTGATCGGGGCGCTTGTGGCCCTGCTGCTGATCGGCCTCGTGGTGATCGTGCCGATGCTCACCAAGGGTGACGACAACGAGACCCCGCAGACCGGCCCGACGACCGGTGCGGCCGCGACGTCGGCGCCGGCGCAGTCCTCGGCTCCTGCGGCGCCTCCGCCCACCACTGGCGCACCGAGTGCGTCGCCCTCGGCCACGCCGTCGATCGACCCGAACGCGCTGCCCGCGGGCTGGAAGCTGCACGAGGGGCCGACCTTCTCCATCCCGCTCCCACCCGGCTGGAGCGGCCGTCAGACCAGCTCGGACACGGTCGTCTTCAACCAGTCCGGCGGGCCCGGCAAGATGCTGGTCCAGTGGACCCCCAGCCCGCTGAAGGACGCGGTCGCCGACTGGAAGGATAAGGAACCGTACCGTCGGAATCTGGTCAGCAACTACCAGTTGGTGGGCAGCATCAAGGCCTGCGACTGGTATCGGACCTGCGCCGACTGGGAGTGGTTGGAGACCCGGGACAACACCCGGATCCACGTGCGCAACCGGGGCTTCGTAACCGCCAGCAACCGGGGCTACGCCATCCGGTGGGAGATCGCGGAGAAGGACTGGCAGGCCAACCTCGCCAACTTCGACCAGATCGTCAAGGGCTTCAAGCCCGACCGGGTCAACTGACCGCGTTCCGCACCTTCGCGAACCTCTCTCGCATGTTCTTGCGTCGTTCGGGGTATCTGATCTCCAACGACGGAGGGAGGTGCGACATGGGTTACCGATACAGGAACGCCCGGCCCCGGCTGGCACTGTGGATGCTCGTCGCACTCGGCGATGTGGCACTGCTGCTGATCAGCGTTGGGCTTCCAGTACTCGTCGCGCTGTTCGGCGTCGTCGCCATCGCCGTTGGTGCGGTGGGCGTCCGCCGGCTCAGCCGGCGGGACGCGGTCGCCCGCGAGGACGCTCCGGTGATGGTGCCGGCGATGAGCCGGCGGCGGGCCTGACCCGTACCCGGTGGTGTGGCGGCAGCCGGACCGATTGTCGACCGTGTGGTGACAGTCGATCCCGCTGCCGCCAACGGCCCGGTCAGGTGTTGTTGGCCAACGCGATCAGGCGGCTCCGGTCACCGTTCCAGTAGTTGCGGTCCACGTTGCCGCTGATCCCGGAGACCGCGCCGGTGCTGGTGTACTGCCAGAAGCTCCACACCGACGCGCCGGCCGGCAGGGCGCCAGGGGTGCTCGACCAGCGGGCCAGCCAGAGCGGGTGGTTGGCCCACGGGCCGGTCCAGCTGCCGGTGCACTGGTTCCACCAGCTCGTGGTGGTGTAGATGACCGCGTACCGGCCGGTGCGGGAGCGGTAGGTGTTCAGGAAGTCCTGCACCCAGTTGCGCATCCCGGTGGTGCTGAGCCCGTAGCAGTAGCCGCCGGCGTACGGGTTGCCCTCGATGTCCAGCGCGGCCGGCAGGGTGCGGCTGTCGGCGGACCAGGCCCCGCCGTTGGAGGCCAGGTAGTTGGCCTGGGTGGAGCCGGCGGAGATGTTCGGGCGGGCGAAGTGGTACGCCCCGCGGATCACCCCGGCGTTGTACGCGTTGACGTAGTTGGCGTTGAAGTTCGGGTCCTTGTAGCTGGTGCCCTCGGTCGCCTTGATGAAGGCGAACTGGATGCCCGCGTTGCGGACACTGGTCCAGTTGATGCTGCCCTGGTAGCGGGACACGTCGACACCGGGTGTGGTGGCTGCGGCCGCCGGTCCGGCGGTCGCTACCAGGGCCGCCGCCGCGGTGGCGAGGACGGTGAGGCCGGCCGCGAGCACGCGGCGCAGCGTTGATGAGGTACGGGCCATGAGTTCCTCCAAGGACGTCGCTCTATCGACATCCATCTTTGGAGATAAGTGCCCTAGATCACAAGTGCGACTGAAGAAAGCTTCATCGGCGCGCGTCAGTCGCCCCGCTGGCCGATGTGCGAGCCGGTGCCTCGGGAGCGACACGGAACGCCGCCGGTAGGCTCGCGCCCCATGATGTCGATCGACGGTCTGGGCGACCTGTGGGACACGCTGTTCGGCGCGCAGCCGGACCCGCCAGCGCTACTGGTGCTGATCACCGGGGCCGTAGCACTGGTGCTGGTCTCCACCCGGCTGCCGTGGCGGATCGCCCGTAACGCCATCACCATCGCGCACGAGGGCGGGCACGCCCTGGTCGCCCTGCTCACCGGCCGCAAGTTGCGCGGCATCCGGTTGCACTCGGACACGTCCGGGCTGACGCTCTCCGCCGGCCGTCCCACCGGACCGGGCATGATTCTCACCCTGCTCGCCGGATACGTCGCGCCGCCGCTGGTCGGGCTGGCCGGCGCCTGGCTTCTCGGCGGCAACCGGATCACCCTGCTGCTCTGGGTGGCCGTGGCGCTGCTGCTGGCCATGCTCGTCATGATCCGCAACGTCTTCGGCGTGGTGTCGCTGCTGGTCACCGGCGCGCTGGTGTTCGCCGTCTCGTGGTACGCGACGCCGCAGGTCCAGGCCGCTTTCGCGTACACCGGGGTGTGGTTTTTGCTGCTCGGTGGGGTGCGGCCGGTGGTCGAGCTGCAACGGCTGCGTTCGCGGGGCCGGATGCCCGCCTCGGACGCCGACCAACTCGCCGGCCTCACCCCGTTCCCGGCGTTCTTCTGGGTGAGTGTCTTCGCCCTGGTCAACCTGGCGGCCCTGCTCGCCGGCGCGCTCCTGCTCGCCGGCCCGTTCCTTCCCAACCCCTGACAGTCCCGCCCGCCGCCCGGGTCGATCATGGAGTTGTGGTGGGCCACAAAAACCGCGATCAGTCCTCATTCGGGCACCACAACTCCATGATCGACGGCGGGGGGCGTGGGCGGGGGGCGTGGGGCGTGGGGCGTGGGTGGGGCAGGGTGGGGAGGGGAGGATTTGGGCATGCGATACGTGATTATCGGGGCGGGTGCGGTCGGCGGGACCATCGGCGTACGGCTGGCCCTGGCCGACCGGGACGTGACAGTGGTGGCCCGGGGCGCCCACCTGGACGCGATCCGCGCGCGGGGTCTGACATTGCGGCAGCCCGACGGTGAGGTCACCGCCCGGCTCGCCGCGGTGGACCGGCCCAGTGACCAGCCGTTGCCGGCGGACACAGTGCTGATCCTCACCGTGAAGTCGCAGGACACGGCTGGCGCGTTGGCTGCCTGGGTGGACGCGCCGGTGGTCGGCGGCGGCACGGCGGGCGAACGTCTGCCGCTGGTGACCGCGCAGAACGGGGTGGCCAACGAGCGGGCCGCGCTGCGCCTCTTCGCCGACGTGCACCCGGTCTGCGTCTGGCTGCCGGCCACCCACCTGGACCCGGGCGTGGTGGTCGCCAACGGGTACCCGCATCCCGGGATGCTCCACATCGGGCGGTACCCCGGGGGCGTCGACGACACCGACCGGGGGATCGCCGCGGACCTGACCGCCGCCGGCTTCGTCGCCCCGGTCCGCGCCGACGTGCTGCGCTGGAAGTACGGCAAGCTGCTCAGCAACCTCGGTAACGGCCTCCAGGCGTTGCTCGGCCGGGACATCCCGGACACGCTGGTCGAGCGGGTACGCGCCGAGGGCGTCGCCGCGCTCGCCGCCGCCGGCATCGCGCACACCTCGCCGGAGGAGGAGAAGGCCGAACGCGGCGATCTGGTCGGGCAGCGCCCTGTCGACGGCGAGGCCCGTTCCGGTGGCTCCACCTGGCAAAGTCTGGCCCGGGGCACCGGCTCGACCGAGGTCGACCACCTCAACGGGGAGATCGCGCTGCTCGGCCGGTTGCACGGCGTACCGACGCCGGTCAACGTCGCCGTGCAGCGGGCCGTACGCCGGGCGGTCCGGGAGCGGATCGGGGCCGGCGCGTTCCCGCTCAGCGAGCTGGAAAAGTCGATCGCCTGACCGGGCAACCAACGGCCCTTGCCGGTGCGTGTTCCCAGCGACCGACACGGGGAGGTAGCGGGTGCCGGACGTCGACGGGTTCGACGAGTTCTACCGGGGGAGTCGGCAACGGCTCCTCGGGTTCGTCTACGCCCTAACCGGCGATCGGGGTGAGGCGCAGGACGCCGTGCAGGAGGCGTACGTCCGGGCGTGGCAGCGCTGGTCGACAATCAGCGCGTACGACGACCCGGAGGCGTGGGTGCGGGTGGTGGCCAGCCGGATCGCCGTGAGCCGGTGGCGCAGCCTGCGTAGCCGCGCCCGCGCCTACCTGCGACACGGGGCCACCGAGACCGTTCCCGGGCCGGGCACCGACACGGTCGCCGTGGTCGCCGCCCTGCGTCGACTGCCCGAGGAGCAACGCATCGCCATCGCCCTGTACTACCTGGTAGGCATGCCGGTCGCCGAGGTCGCGCGGGAGACCGCGGCCCCGGTGGGCACCGTCAAGGCCCGTCTCTCCCGGGGGCGTACCGCGCTCGCCGGCCTGCTCGCCGTCTCTGATCTGGAGGAGACAACCGATGCGTGACGACCCGACGTTCGTCGAACAGATCCAGCGGGACCTGGGGGACGTGCGGTGGCTCGGCCCGGAGGAGATCCGCACCCGCGCCCGCCGCCGCGGCCAGCGCAAGATCGTGGTGGCCACCGTCGTGCTGGCCCTCGCCGGGGTTTCCGCGGTGGCGGTCGCCGCCCCGAGGAAGTCTGCGCCGCCGGTTCATCCGGCCGCCGCGCCCTCCGCCGCGCCGACCCGCCACGAGATCGCCACCGAGGCCCTGTTGCAACCGGCTGACCTGCCGCAGCAGGTCGACGTGCAGCTCAGCCAGTCGGGCCTGGGCGAGCCGGTCCTGCTGGATCACATGCTCGCCGCGTGCCGGACGAGTCAGGGGCGATCGAATGGCTGGCTGCATTCGATCCTGTCCCGTTCGCAGACCCTGGTGCCGAAGCGCGCTGCGGCGGTCCTCACCCAGTCCGATGGTCTGGTCACGCAGGATCTCTACCGGCTGCCTCCGGACGCGGCCATCCAGCTTCTCGCCACCATGGACGACCTGGTCGCACCGTGCGCCGAATGGACCAGCATCGGCGAATACAAGGCGCAGGGCGCAACAGGCACCGCGTCGGCGACGCACCGCTGGGCGGTGACCCAGCGGGACTTCGCCGGTGACGGGGCTGCGCTGCTGCGGCACACCGGTTCGCAGCCCGTCGACCGGAAGACGGGCAAGCCCATCGCCGCGCCACCTCGGCCGACCACCACCGCCGTGGTCCGCGTGGGCGACCTGATCACCGTGCTCACTCTGAGGCAGACGGGCGACGAGGTGGACCTGCCCCGATTGGCGGGGGTCGCCGCCCGCCGGATGTGCGTCGCCGCCAACCCAGCCTGCTGACCACTGTCGATCCGCGCAACCTCGGGTTGTTGCCCGCGCCCGGAGTTAGCTTCTCGTGAAGTTGCGCGGATCGACCAGCCTCAGAGCGGGATGTTGCCGTGCTTCTTGGGCGGCAGGGTTTCCCGCTTGGTCCGCAGGACGCGCAGCGCCCGGACGATCTGGGTGCGCGTCTCGTGCGGAGCGATCACCGAATCGATGTACCCGCGCTCGGCGGCCACGTACGGGTTGGCAAGAGTGTCCTCGTACTCGGCGATCTTCTCGGCCCGGACCGCCGCCGGGTCCTCGGCCCCGGCCAGCTCGGAGCGGTAGAGGATGTTCACAGCGCCCTGCGCGCCCATCACGGCGATCTGCGCTGTCGGCCAGGCGAAGTTCAGGTCCGCGCCGAGGTGCTTGGAGCCCATCACGTCGTACGCCCCGCCGTACGCCTTGCGGGTGATCACGGTGACCTTGGGGACGGTCGCCTCGGCGTACGCGTAGATGAGCTTCGCGCCCCGGCGGATGATGCCGTCCCACTCCTGACCCGTGCCGGGCAGGAAGCCGGGCACGTCCACGAAGGTCAGCACCGGGATGTTGAACGCGTCGCAGGTGCGAACGAACCGGGCGGCCTTCTCCGAGGCGGCGATGTCCAGGGTGCCGGCGAAGTGCATCGGCTGGTTGGCCACCACACCGACAGGTCGCCCCTCGACCCGGCCGTAGCCGACCACGATGTTCTGCGCGTAGAGCGGCTGGACCTCCAGGAACTCCCCGTCGTCGACGACGTGCTCGATGACCGTGTGGATGTCGTACGGCTGGTTGGCCGAGTCCGGGATCAGTGTGTCCAGCTCCCGGTCCTCGTCGGTGACCTCAAGCGAAGCGGGGGCGTCGACGACGACCGGCTCGTCGAGGTTGTTCGACGGCAGGTACGACAGCAGCGCCTTGACGTAGTCGACAGCGTCCTCCTCGTCACTGGCGAGGTAGTGCGCGTTGCCGCTGCGGGAGTTGTGCGTACGGGCGCCGCCCAGCTCCTCCATGCCGACGTCCTCGCCCGTCACCGTCTTGATCACGTCGGGGCCGGTGATGAACATGTGCGAGGTCTGGTCGACCATCACTGTGAAGTCGGTGACCGCCGGGGAGTAGACGGCACCGCCGGCACAGGGGCCCATCACCAGCGAGATCTGCGGGATGACGCCGGAGGCCCGCACGTTGCGGAAGAAGATCTCGCCGTAGAGGCCGAGGGAGACGACACCCTCCTGGATGCGCGCGCCGCCGGAGTCGTTGATGCCGACCACCGGGCAGCCGATCTTCATGGCCAGGTCCATCACCTTGACGATCTTCTCGCCGAAGACCTCGCCGAGCGAGCCACCGAAGACCGTGAAGTCCTGCGCGAAGACGCACACCTGCCGGCCGTCCACCGTGCCGTAGCCGGTGACCACACCGTCGCCGTACGGGCGGTTCCGCTCCAGCCCGAAGGCAGTGGACCGGTGCCGGGCCAGCTCGTCGAGTTCGACGAAGGAGCCCTCGTCGAGCAGCATCTCGATCCGCTCCCGGGCGGTCTTCTTGCCGCGCGCGTGCTGCTTCTCCACGGCGCGGGCCGACCCGGCGTGCACCGCCTCGTCGACCCGGCGCTCCAGGTCCGCCAGCTTGCCCGCGGTGCTGTGCATGTTGGTCCCGGTCTCGGTAGTCACCCAGGGAATATAACGATGGTTCAGGTGGGTGCCGCTGTGCAGTACGCCTCAGTGTCGACCGGAGCACCGCCGTAGGCTGGCGGAATGTCGGGCTCCCCGTACACGAATCTGGACCGTCCGCCGCTGTCGGCGGCCCGGCTGCGCCGCGCGTTGACCGCACCGAACGGGCCGTGGGCCCGGCTGGAGCTGCGTGCCGAGACCGGCTCCACGAACGCCGACGTGGCCGAGGCCGCCCGGTCCGACGAGCCCGAGGGCCTGGTCGTGGTCGCCGAGCGGCAGACCGAGGGGCGCGGCCGGCGCGGTCGGGTCTGGCAGTCGCCGGCGCGGGCCGGCATCGCGACGAGCGTCCTGCTGCGGCCCGGCGAGGCAGTGCCGGATCGCGGCTGGCTGCCGGCGGCACCCACCGGGTACGGGTGGCTGCCGTTGCTGGCCGGCGTCGCGCTGGTCGAGGCGGTGGCCCGGCTGGCCGAGCTGGAAGCCACCCTCAAGTGGCCGAACGACCTGCTGATCGACGACGCGAAGTGCGCGGGCGTGCTGGCCGAGGCGGTGCCCGGACGGGCGCCGGACCAACCGCCGGCGATCGTGCTGGGCATCGGGCTCAACGTGACGTTGCGCGCCGACGAGCTGCCGGTGAATCCGACCGGGCTGCCGGCCACCTCGCTCCAGCTGGCCGGCGCGGTGGCCACCGATCGGGATCCGCTGCTGCGGGCGCTGCTGCGGGCGGTCGCCGACTGGTACGACCGTTGGCGTTCGGCGGGCGGCGACGCGGTGGCCAGCGGCCTGCGCGACGCCTACCTGGCGGCCTGCGCGACGATCGGCCGCGAGGTACGCGTTCTGCTCCCCGACGGCGATTCCCTGACCGGCACCGCCACCGGAGTGGACTCGGACGGCCAACTGATGGTCACCACGTCAACCGGCGCCCGAACCCTGGCCGCCGGCGACGTCCTCCACCTCCGCTAACCCCGCCCCGCCCCACCTCCACCCCGGCGATCTTGCGGTTTCTGTCGAGGTGGATCGGGGTGAAAGCCGCGTAACGACGACCGAAAGTGCAAGATCGCGGGCAGGTGGGGACGGGCCCGCGCGGCGGATGTTGTGGTGGGGCCTGGGGGGTTTACCGTCTGCGCGTCTAGAAAATCGCGTTGGAGGTTCCCGTGGCGTTTCCTGAAGACGTGCTCACCGAGGACGAGCACGTCGTGCTGCACCTGCATCCGCACTGGAAGGCGTTGATCCGGCCGATCGCGGTGCTGGTGCTGGCCATCGCCGCGGTGGTGGTCGGCGTGCTCCTGTTGCCCGAGAGCGGCGGCGGTTCGATAGCGCTGGCCGTGATCGGGGCGATCGCCCTGGTCGCGGTGCTCTGGCTCGGCCTGTGGCCGTTCCTGGTCTGGCGCACCACCCACTACCTGTTCACGAACGAGCGAGTCCTGCTTCAGCAGGGTGTGTTCTCCCGGGACCGGCGGGACCTCCCGCTCGCCCGGGTCAACGACCACTCGATGAACCAGCGTTTCGTCGAGCGCCTGCTCGGCTGCGGGACGCTCACCATCGAGTCGGCAGGTGAGCGCGGCCAGTCGGTGCTCGCCGACGTGCCGGACGTCGGAAAGGTGCAGACCACCCTGTACGAGCTGGTGGAGGCACAGCACGACAAGCACTCGCTCGGCGATGACGAGATGCGCGACATGCTCGCCGACATGCAGGACGGCAAGCCGCTGCGCGACACCACTACCTGAACCGGACGGTTGTGACCCGCCCCTGCCGTACGGTCGGGGCGGGTCAGTCGGGTCGTTGGGCCTGGGGAGAGCCGCCGCTCTCCGTCGCGTCGCCGTCGGAGGTCCCGACGGTGGACGGATCCGCTGCGATAGGGCCGCTGTCGGGCTGGTCAACCCCGCGCTGGTCAATCCCGGGCCGGTCCGCATCTGGCTGGTCAGCGTCGGTTTCGGCGGCTTCGGCGGCTTCGGTCTCGGCGGGGTCGGCCTCGACCGGTCGCACGGCGAACCAGCCGCGGAAGCGGGTCCGCAGCACCTCCTGCTCGGGCCGGTCGTCCGGGCCGAGGCGCAGCATGGTGCCGGTGAGGCTCACGGTGCCGAGCCCGGGCCGGGCGGTCGACGGCCGGGCGCCCATCACGTCGACCCGGACCGCGAGCCGGTCGCCGGCCCGCACCGGGGCGAGCCAACGCAGCTCCTCCAGGCCGGGGGACGCGTCCGCGGCGGCCCGGGACAGCAGGTGGTCGACGTACGCGCGCATGAACAGGCTGACGGTGTAGAAGCCGCTGGCGATCAGACCACCGTGCCGGCTCGCGGCGGCCAGGTCCGGGTCGACGTGGTACCACTGCGGGTCGAAGCGGCGGGCGAAGGCGACCATCTCGTCGGCGTCCACGGTGACCACGCCGAGGTCGACGGTGAGCCCCGGGACGAGATCCTCGAAGAACAGCTCGGCCGGCCGCCCCGTGCCGGAGCGGGCGTCGGGGGTCGTCACCGGCGGGGCGCGCGGCGGGTGCTGACGTGCAGCTCCGCGGCGAGTTCCGCGTCCAGGTCGACGGCGGGGCTGACGCTCAGCCGCGGGGGCCGGCCCTGAGCCGGTGCGCCGGCCGGCGGGTCGAGGCGTTGCGCGGACTCCGCCTCCTCCAGCTCGGACACCGATTCCGCCAACTCGGCGACCGGGTCCATCTCCGCCATGGTGTCCCATTCGTCGCGCGGAATGTCGTGCCAGGTGGAGTCGGGCTTCGCCGCCTCGTCCTCGGCCGGTGCGACGGGTTGGAAGACGAAGGTGCGGTAGGACCAGAACCGGAACAGCGTGGCCAGCAGGACGCCGACGGTCTTGGCCAGATTCAGCGCCAGCAGACCGTGTACGCCGAGTCCGTACTTGGCCGCCGCCACGGCCCCCAGTTCAATGAGCAGGCCAGCGCCGTTGAACAGGAAGAAAAGGAGATATTCCCTGCGAAGCGCCGATTTCGGGCGATCGCGGTACGTCCAGTGCCGATTCATGAGGTACGACGTGATGGTGGCGACGATCGTCGCGATCACTGTCGCCTTCAACTGACCATTGACGAAAACGGTCAGTGCAAGGGCATTGAACACCGCGTAATTGATGACGGTGTTGATGCCGCCGACGATGCCGAACTTGAGCGCCTCGTGGATGAACTTCTGCCAGCGCTCAGGCAGCAGGCGGACAAGACGCATGCGAAACACCTTAGGGCAGTCGGTGCGGCCGGCGATCACCGGCCGAACGAGGTGGGCGGCAGGTCACGCCCCGTGGTCTCGATCGGGATTCACCTGCGGAAGGGTCGGGGTTCCCGCTTCGACGAAGACGAACCGCCGGTACGACCAGAATCGAAACAGCGTGGCGAACCCCGTGCCGACGATGTAGCTGGCGAGATTGTCCGCCAGGCGGGTCTGGAACACCGCCGGCCAGATGGCTCCGAGCCCGTAGCGGCTGAGCGCGAGGCACGCCACCGTGATGCCGAGACCGACAGCGTTGAAGAAGAAGAAGAGCGCGTACTCGCGAGCCGCGTTGTTGCGCTGGCGGTGCCGCCAGGTCCAGAACCGGTTGCCAACGAAGGCGACGGAGGCCGCGATCACTGTGGAGATCGTCTTCGCCGTCAGCTCTTCGACGCCGTGCTTGCTCGTCAGGTAGTTGAAGAGCGCGAAGTCGACGAGGAAGGCGAAACCACCAACAGTGGCGAACTTGCCCATCTCGCGGATGAGGTGACCGAAGCGGTCGAGGAGTAAGCCGACGAGACCCCGTCGGGTCTGCCGGGGACCCGGTTGTTCCCCGGTCATCGTGGCGGCCACGGAGGGAGCCTACCGGCTGCCGGCCAGTCAGAGGGGCAGCAACGGCAAGCGGGCGTGGCCTCCCGGAGGGGCCCAGCGCCGCGTACGTGATGACTGCACAGAGCGTAGCCAATTGGGAGGACTGAGCCGCTGCGGAACGGGAATCACCGCATCGGTCGGCGGGGCAGGTCCACGGCCCGACCGCAACAAGCGTCCGCCGGGGTGCACAACAAGATTTGCGTGAAACTGCGCGGGAAAGCGGGTATCAGCTCGTGATGCCGCAGCGAGGCCGTAGCTTGTGCAGTTCTTCACAACCTGTCCCACTGACTCGGAAGGCTGCCCGGTTTACGCTGAGGCCAATCCCAGGTTTCCACGAAGGCGACGCATCGCGCCGCTGAGTCTCGTGCATCCCATAGATCGGTCAGCGTCGACCACAAGGAGATGTGTCATGGTTGCTCCGGCTGTTGTGCGGGGTATCGATCAGGCCCCGACGTCCCATCCGAAACTGCTCGCCTGGGTCCGTGAGGTCGCGGAACTGACCACCCCCGACCGTGTCGTCTGGGTGGACGGGTCCGACGAGGAGTGGCGCCGCCTCACCGATGAGCTGGTAGAGGCCGGCACCCTGATCCGGCTCAACCCCGAGAAGAAGCCCAACTCGTTCTACGCGCGCACCGACCCGACGGACGTCGCCCGGGTCGAGGAGCGCACCTACATCTGTTCCGTCGACGAGGCGGACGCCGGCCCCACCAACAACTGGATGGCGCCGGCCGAGATGAAGCGGACGATGACGGACCTGTACCGGGGTTCCATGCGCGGTCGCACCATGTACGTCATCCCGTTCGTCATGGGGCCGGTCGAGGCCGAGTCCCCGATGTTCGGTGTCGAGATCACCGACAGCCCGTACGTGGTCGCCTCGATGCGCATCATGACGCGGATGGGCACCCGCGTCCTCGAGGCCATGGGCGACGACGCGGACTTCGTGCACGCGCTGCACTCGATCGGCGCCCCGCTCGCCCCCGGTCAGCAGGATGTCGCCTGGCCGTGCAACGACACCAAGTACATCTCGCACTTCCCGGAGAGCCGGGAGATCTGGTCGTACGGCTCGGGTTACGGCGGCAACTCGCTGCTCGGCAAGAAGTGCTACTCGCTGCGGATCGCCAGCGTGATGGGCCGGGACGAGGGCTGGCTCGCCGAGCACATGCTGATCCTCAAGATCACTTCGCCGGAGGGCAAGACCTACCACATCGCCGGCGCGTTCCCGTCTGCCTGCGGCAAGACCAACCTGGCAATGGTCGAGCCGACCATCCCGGGTTGGAAGGTCGAGACCATCGGCGACGACATCGCCTGGATGCGGTTCGGCCCGGACGGCCGCCTCTACGCGGTCAACCCGGAGTACGGCCTGTTCGGCGTCGCGCCCGGCACCGACTGGAAGACCAACGCCAACGCCATGCGCACACTGGACCGGGGCAACTCCGTCTTCACCAACGTCGGCCTGACCGACGACGGCGACGTCTGGTGGGAGGGCATGGGCGAGCCGCCGGCACACCTGATCGACTGGAAGGGCAACGACTGGACGCCGGAGAGCGACAGCCTGTCCTCCCACGCGAACAGCCGGTTCTGCACCCCGATCACCCAGTGCCCGATCCTCGCCGACGAGTACTTCGACCCGAACGGCGTGCCGATCGACGCGATCCTCTTCGGCGGACGCCGCAAGGACACCGTCCCGCTGGTGACCGAGGCCCGCGACTGGGTGCACGGCGTCTACATGGGCGCGACGCTCTCCTCGGAGACCACCGCCGCCGCGTCCGGCGCCGTCGGCGTGGTCCGGCGGGACCCGATGGCGATGCTGCCGTTCATCGGCTACCACGCCGGGGACTACTTCCGGCATTGGATCGAGATGGGCAAGGGCGCCGACGGCGACGAGGCGAAGCTGCCGAAGATCTACTACGTCAACTGGTTCCGCAAGGACCCGGACGGCTCGTTCCTCTGGCCGGGCTTCGGGGAGAACTCCCGGGTGCTCAAGTGGGTCGTCGAGCGGATCGAGGGCACTGCCGCCGCTGTCGAGACGCCGGTCGGCATGGTCCCCGCGCCGGACGCCCTGGACGTCGAGGGCCTGGACATGACCCCTGAGGATGTTCGGATCGCGTTGAAGGTCGACCCGGACGAGTGGCGTAACGAGCTGCCGATGATCACCGAGTGGTTCGAGAAGTTCGGTGACAAGCTGCCCGGCGTGCTCTGGGCCGAGTTGGACGCGCTGCGCGCCCGCCTGGACGCCACACAGCCACAGCGGTAGGTGTGAACGAGGCAGTTCGCGGGCACCATCGGATTTCATGAGGACGGCCGCCGAGACCCAGGTCCGGCGGCCGTCCGCCGTCCGGGTGCTCACCACCCTGCTGGCGACGACTGCGGCGGCCACCGTCGTGGTCGAGCTGCTCAACTGGTGGTACGCCCCGGAGCAGGGATTCGGGCTGGCCGTACGGACCGGCTGGGCCATGCTGCGCTCGTTCGGCTTCCTGCTGCTGATCGGGCACGTGCGACGGGGTCGTACGGTGGCCCGCCCGTTCGGTCTGATCCTCGCGGTCACCACGATCTTCGCGGTCGGCCGGCTCATCGTGCCCCGGCAGGGGGTGCCGCCGCTGCCCGGCCTGCTCGGCTTCGCCATTCTCACGGCGCTCTGTGTCGCGGTGGTCTGGTTGCTCTACCGCTCGTCGGCGTTGGCCGGGCACCTGGTCCGGCACCGTCCACGCCTCGTCATCGATCGGGACGGCATCTCCTGGCGGGAGACCCCTCCCCGCCGACCACAGGCCAGTGCCTGGTTGTTGACCAGCAGGGTGGCGGCCTTCACCTACAGCCCGCTGATGCTGGTGCCGGCACTGGTGGCCGGGGGTTCCATCCTGGATGGTCGACTGACCGCGGTGCCGGCCGTGCTGTTCTGGTTCGGCGCGGGCATCACGGCCAGCTACGCGGTGCTGTTCTGCACCGCGTTCCTGATGCGGGGCAAGGACTGGGCACGGGGCCTGCTGGTCGTCGTCACGGTGGCCGTACTCGCTGTGGATCTGCCGTTGTGCTGGTGGCTGCTGGGCGTGGACGGCCTGATCCGCGACGGCGCCCCCCTGCTGGCCGCCGCCGCCCTCACCCTCTACGGCCTACACCGAGCCACCCGCACCCCAGCCTGATCCCAACCCCGCCCCCCGACCCCCGACCCCCGCGCCGTCGATCTTGCACTTAGTGTGGCGACAAAAGGTGCATTCCTCGCGGGACGTCGACACAAACTGCAAGATCGCGTGGCGATGGGCGGCGGCAACGCCGGGCACGGCGAGCGGTACCCGAGGGGTGGGTGGGGGAGGATGGGGATGGCGGCGGTCACCACGGTCGGCGCCGGTGCGGCGTGGGTGGTTGTCGTCGGCGCGGGACCATGTCGCGCCACGTCGGGCTGACGGGAGGCGCGCGGTGGGCGACGAGTTCGACGTGGTGGTGGTGGGGGCGGGACCGGCCGGGGCGGCAGCCGCGCTGACGGCCCGCCGGGCCGGTGCCAGCGTGCTGCTGCTGGACCGGGCCGATTTTCCCCGGGACAAGGCGTGTGGAGACGGGATCGCCGCGCACTCGGTGGACGTGCTCGCCGAGCTGGGGGTGACCGAGGCGGTGGCGGGTTACGCGCCGCTGCCGGCGTTACGCATGATCTCGCCCGGTGGGAGTGCGGTGGCTCGGGCGTTGCCCCGACCCGCGTACACGGTGCCCCGGGAGGTTTTCGACGCGCGGCTGGTGGCGGCCGCTGTGGCCGCCGGCGCGCAGCTTCGCCGGCACACGGTGCGCCAGGTCGAGCCGCGCGCGGACCGGGTGGTGCTCGACGGGCAGGTGTCCGGCCGGGTGGTGATTGGCGCGGACGGCGCCGGCTCGGTGGTACGTCGGGCGCTCGGCCATCAGCAGAACCCCGACCGGCACCTCGCGCTGGCCATCCGGGGGTACGCCCCGGCTCTGCCCGGCCCGTCCGAGCAGCTCATCGTCACCTCGAAGGCGCGTTGGCCGGCGTACGCGTGGTCGTTTCCGATCGGTGACGGACGGGCGAACGTCGGGTACGGGGAGGTCCTGCGCGGTGAGCCGCTGAGCCGCGGGTACCTGCTGGACCGGCTTGCCGCGCTGCTGCCCGGCACCGATCTGGCGACAGTGACAGCGTTGCGCGCGCATCACCTGCCGCTCTCCACTCACCGGCCGTCGCCGGGGCGTGGGCGCACCCTGCTGGCCGGGGACGCCCTGTCACTGATCAACCCGTTCACCGGGGAGGGGATCTTCTACGCGTTGCTCTCCGGCGCGCTCGCCGGGTCGGCGGCGGCCCGGTCGCCCGAGGGCGCTGCTGGCCGCTACGCCGACGGGTTGCGCCGCCGCCTCGGCACCCACCTGCGGCACAGTTCGGTGGCGGCCTGGTTGGCCCGGCGACGTCGGGTGGTGGACGCGGCGGTCCGGGCCGCCCGTCGGGACGACAGGGTGTTCTACGACGTGGTCGAGTTGGGACTGGGTGACGGACGCCTCACCGCTCGTACGCTCGCACTGATCGGCGCCGGTCTGGGCGGCGGGGATGGGGCTCCGAGGCAGTGAACTGGCCGAAGGGTCGCTACGCTGCTAGGTGATGACGCTGCGGAACCTTATCTACTCCGTGTACGAGCGCCGGCTCACGGCGAAGCTCGCGGGTAAGCCGGTGCCCCGGCACGTCGGGGTGATGTGCGACGGCAACCGCCGATGGGCCAGGGAGATGGGCTTCGTCGACCCGAACGACGGGCACCGGGTCGGCGCGGCGAAGATCAAGCATGTCCTCGGCTGGTGTGACCAGGCCGGCGTCGGGCACGTGACCCTCTACCTGCTGGCCACTGACAACCTGCGCCGTCCGGCCGCCGAGCTGGACCCGCTCCTCAAGATCATTGAGGACCTGGTGGTGGAGCTCTCCGAGGAGGGCAACCCCTGGCGACTGCGCATCGTCGGAGCGCTCGACCTGCTGCCGGCGCAGACCGCTGCGGCACTCAAGGGCGCCGAGGAACGCACCCGCGAGCGCACCGGCGGCGCGGAGGTCAACATCGCGGTGGGCTACGGCGGCCGCCGGGAGATCACCGACGCGGTCCGTTCGCTGCTGCTGGAGCACGCCGCCACCGGGGGCACGATCGAGGAGTTGGCCGAGGTGCTGGACGTCGAGCACATCGCGGAGCACCTCTACACGCGGGGCCAGCCCGACCCGGACCTGGTCATCCGCACCAGCGGCGAGCAGCGGTTGTCCGGTTTCATGCTGTGGCAGTCGGCGCACTCGGAGTTCTACTTCTGCGAGCTCAACTGGCCGGATTTCCGGCACATCGACTTCCTGCGGGCCCTGCGCTCGTACGCCACCAGACAACGCCGCTACGGCGCCTGACCCGGGCGGCGACGCCGTCGGAGTCAGATCAGGTGGGTCAGCGCCTGGGTGAGGAAGTCACCCAGGGCGGCTGGCGACTCGATGGTCAGGTCGGCGGCGTTTGCCACCTCGTGGCCGGTCTCCGGGTTGGCCACCGCCACGCAGACACCGAGGAAGTCCGGGTCGGCGGCGGCGCGAGCGCGCAGCGCCGCGAAGGCCTTGATGTCGGAGACATCGTCGCCGAAGTACCACGCGCCGGTGGCACCCTTGATCGCCTCGCCGATCACCATGCCCTTGTCCCGGTCGACAGGTGGCTTGAGCTCCAGCACCATCCGCCCGGCCTGCGAGCGCAACCCCAGACGGTCGGCCTGCGCCTGCCCCCACTGCTGCACCGTCGCGCCGAGTTGCGGGGCGGTACGCCAGTGCAGCGCTACCGAGAGCCGCTTGTACTCCACGAGCGTGCCGGGCGGCAGTTCCGCCCGAGCCAGGTCGGCCAGCTCCGCCATCGTTGGCACCCAGGGCAGTGCGGCCGGCTCGGTGACTGTCTCGCCGCCGGAGTGGCTGTGCTCCAGCCCGTAGAGGCCGTAGAGGTCCACGCCGGCGAGCCCGCCGAGCTGATCCCGAAGGAACTCGACGGGTCGGGCGGAGACGATCGCGACCCGCTGCACGACCGGGGCGAGCGCCTCGATCGCTGCCAACGCCTTGGGCGCCGGGCGTACCGCTGTCGGATCGTCGTCGACGGGCGCGAGCGTGCCGTCGAAGTCGAAGAAGAGCACGGTCCCGGCCGCCCGGCTGGCGGTTGTCTGCCAGGCCTGGTCGGCGTTCAACGGGGTCCTCGGCTGCTGATTGCCCAGATTCAACGGCGGCACGCGCGTCAGCGTACCCCGGCGATCCAGGCTCATTCCTGGCCGAGCGGACCCATTGAGCGGTACGCGATCAGCGTTCGGCGGCTCCTCGTCCGCGCCGGCCGAACGGCACCACCGCCGCCTCCTGACCGTGGCTCAACAGGTAGCCCTCCACGAACCCGGTGTTGCGATCGCCGGTGTGGTTGTCGATCTCGTTGAGCCGTGCCACCAGGAACTCGGTGAGCGCGGTGATTCGGTTGTTCAGACGCTCGTGCAGCTCGGCGACGACGGCCAGGACGACCGCGGTGCCGGCGGTGATGAGCGCAAAGAGGTTGACGAGCAGCGGCAGCTGCCCGCCGTCGACCGCGAGGGTCACCGTGTTGCCGGTCGCCCACAGTGTCACCGACACCGTTGCGACCACGACTGCCAACCACTTCAGGGTCATGGACAGACCCCTCCTTCTGTCCCGCAGGGCTGGGTTCGGCCTTGTCCCGTCCCCCCGCCGATGACGAGCCCAAGCAGTACGAATAGGGACGCTAGCGTGCCCGTTCCAACCCCGGAGGTAAACGAATGAACCTGACCAGGCGTTCTTTCGCTATCTGAGGAACTAGCCTGCCTGATTGCCCCTTTTTCGGACATCGACCGGCAACGTTGGTCGGTATGCGAGGTATCTGATGGTTTCCCGGATGTGGAACTTCTCCGCGTCCGACACCTGCGGATCGACCAGACGGCGCAGCAGGGCCTCCACGTCGGGGTCCATCGGAGGGGCGGCCTGGCCGGGGCGGGGGCCGGAGGCGGCGCGGTCCCAGCCGAGTGCGGCGAAGGCCGCGGCCGGGTTCAGCCCCAGGCCCTCGCAGAAGGCGACCACCCGCTCGGCCTCCGGGTCGCTGGCCCAGTCGCCCCGGACCCAGCGGTTGATGGTCTGCCGGGAGACGCCGGTGCGTCGGGACACCTCGGTGCCGCTCCAGGCTCGGGTCGCCCGTGCCTCGTCCAGGGCCCGCCGGACGAAGGTGGCGAAGGCGATCTTCCGCGCATTGGCCGTCTCGGTCACTCCGTGACGGTACGGCCAGCCAGTTGCGGGTGCGCGCCCCGGCTCGCCACTGTCACGCAGACGTGACGAAGGGTTCGGATTTCCGGTAAACGAGTCAGTGCCACTGTTGAGGGGTGTCACGCGGGCAGAATAGATGAACGTAGTGACAAACGTAAGCGGACGAAAAGCTGATACTGTCACGCCCATGGGACAATCTACGGTGTGTCACGTGCATGAGACGATTGGTGCTCACATGCGTCACGCCCCCGGTGCCAGGGGGTCGTGGTGACCGAGCTCGCCACCCGCGCCCAGGCCTTCGGGCTGATCGCCGAGGGGGTCGCCGCAGGGCTGACCGCCCCCTGGCGCCTCTACCTGGCCCGAGGCTGCCGCTACCTGTCGCTGAGCGTCGGTGATCGTGCCGAGTGGAACGCCTGGCGTACCCATCTCGGCTGCCCGGAGCTGAGCGTCCGGGTCTACGACGCCGGGGGCGAGATCCGCCGGTCCTCGGTGGCCGAAGTCGTGCTGGACGGCTGCCGGATCAGCGTCGAGCTGGTCGAGGAGGTCAGCACCGACGACCTGGACCGGCTGCTCGTCGCCGACCCCACCACGATCGAGCCGGAGGAGCGATGACCTGGCGTCCCGGCTGGGCCGGAGCTGCCCGATGAGCCCGTTCCTCGCGGTGTTCCTCGTCCTGGTGCTCGGTGCCACCAGTTACGCGGCCGGCCGGCTGCACGGGCAGCTCAGCTACCGCATCGGCTACCGCTTCGGGTACCGGCAGGGCTACTTCGACGGTGACCGGGGCGCCTGGAACCGGCGTCGTCGGGACGCCCAGGCGGCGATCGCCTCGGCCCTGTCGGTGTCGCCAGCGGGCGTGGTCCGGTCCGCCGGCGCTGTCGAACGCCCCGGCACCACGTACACCGGCTCGTCGTTCAGCGCGCCGGCCGCCCCGATCACCGGGCGGCACCCGACCGGCACGCTCGTCCGACGTACCGGTTGAGGTCGGCCGGCGGGGCTGCCCCGCCGACCGACGCCACGAGCGCGGTGCGTTGTCCGCGGCGGACACGCACCGTCGGGTCACGTCAGACCGGTGACGGTGGCCCCACCGGCCGGGGTGCGCGCAGGGGGCATGCATCCCGGCCGGTTCCGCCGCGTTCACGACAGCGCGTTTCGGCTGGTGCGGGCGTCGACGGAGCGCTGTTCACGAGCGCGTCTTGGGAGATCCACGTTCGGCCCCTAGCCGGGAAGGTCCGGCGGGGCTAGCGTCTAGGCATGGCACGGGGTTCTCCCGAGCCAGCCGGTCCGCCCGGATCTGCGACCTCGCGCATGGGGTTCCGCATCCGACCCCGTGTCCCCGGGCACCGGAGGAGGCGGAACACGGGTGGCGGGTGCCCATCCGTCGGAGCAGGCCTGTGACGACTCGCCGTACCATCGCCGGTGCCGACCAGACCCCGGCCGCGACTGCCACGCCCCGCCGAGCCACCAGGAGCCGCCGTTCGGCGGCCGCCGCGCCGGCCGACCCCAAGGAGCCACGACCAGCCGGCCAGGCCTTTGTCCTGGACACGTCGGTTCTGCTCTCCGATCCGGCGGCGTTCCACCGGTTCGCGGAGCACGAGGTGGTGCTACCTCTGGTGGTCATCACCGAGTTGGAAGGCAAGCGACACCATCCGGAGCTGGGCTGGTTCGCCCGGCAGTCGCTGCGGATGCTCGACGACCTGCGGGTGCGGCACGGCCGACTCGACCGCCCGGTGCCCGCCAACGACGCCGGCGGCACCCTGCGGGTGGAGCTCAACCACACCGACGACGGTGTCCTGCCGCCCGGGTTCCGCACCGAGAGCAATGACGCCCGGATCCTCTCCGTCGCGCTCAACCTCGCCGCCGAGGGCCGGGAGGTGACACTGGTCAGCAAGGACATGCCGTTGCGGGTCAAGGCGGCCTCGGTGGGTCTGCGTGCCGACGAGTACCGCCACGGCCAGGCCAGCGACCCGACCTGGACCGGCATGTCGGAGATGGAGTTGAGCGAGGAGCAGATCGGCCAGCTGTACGCCGGCGAGACGCTCGACCTCGACGAGGCGGCCGGGCTGCCCTGCCACACCGGTCTGGTGCTGCACTCGGGGCGTGGCTCCGCGCTCGGTCGGGTGCTGCCGGACAAGTCGGTGCGTCTGGTCCGGGGCGACCGGGAGGCGTTCGGGCTGCACGGCCGCTCGGCCGAGCAGCGGATCGCTCTCGACCTGCTGTTGGACGAGTCGATCGGGATCGTCTCGCTGGGTGGCCGGGCCGGCACCGGCAAGTCGGCGCTGGCGCTCTGCGCCGGTCTGGAGGCGGTGATGGAGCGTCGCCGACACAAGAAGGTGATCGTGTTCCGCCCGCTGTACGCCGTCGGTGGCCAGGAGTTGGGCTACCTGCCGGGTTCGGAGTCGGAGAAGATGTCGCCGTGGGCCCAGGCGGTCTTCGACACGCTCGGCGCGGTGGTGCACGAGAACGTGCTGGAGGAGGTCACCTCGCGGGGCATCCTGGAGGTGCTGCCGCTGACCCACATCCGTGGGCGGAGCCTGCACGACGCCTACGTGATCGTGGACGAGGCCCAGTCGCTGGAGCGCGGGGTGCTGCTGACCGTGCTGTCCCGGATCGGGCAGGGCTCCCGGGTGGTGCTCACCCACGACGTGGCCCAGCGGGACAATCTGCGGGTCGGCCGGCACGACGGGGTGACGGCTGTCATCGAAGCGCTCAAGGGGCATCCGCTCTTCGCGCACGTCACCCTCAGCCGTTCGGAGCGTTCGCCGATCGCCGCAATGGTCACGGACCTCCTGGAGGACATCCCGATTTAGCGGGTGTTATGCGGGCTTTTGTCCGCATTTTTGGTGTGGCGCAGATCACAAACGGTCTGGTTGGTTTCCCATCAGCCTCACTGTGCGCAATCGTGTCCCACGAGCGTCCATGCACCACCGGAATCGTTGGCGATCGTTCGTCACGAGACGGACGACATCGGCGAAGGTCGGTGCGTCGGCGCGGCCGGCAACCGGTCGGGGCGCTCGTGGCACGGCTGAGGGCCTACCTGTGGTCTGCGCCGCGCCACGTCCTTGCTCCCGACGAAGGGACCACTTCGTGAGTCGGCTGTGGAGCCGGTTGGGCGCCCGTACGGCTGCTGTAGCGCTGCTCTCCGTGGGCGTTGCCGGTGGCTTCTACCTGGGCGAAGACCGCGAAACCCAGCAACAGGGACTGACCGAGCAGGTCAGTCTCGAGGTCGACCGGGCCGACCTCGCGTACCAGCGCGAGCGGCAGGCCGCCCACCAGGTGCAGTTCTCCAAGCAGCGGGCCGCCGAGTACCAGGCCAAGCTGCGGGCGGCGCAGGCCGCCAAGGAAGCCGCCGAACGTGCTCGCCGTGCCGAGGCCGCCGCAGCGTCGCGTAAGCGCGAGCGCGCAGCCGCCAACGCCGAGGCCAAGCCGTACAACGGGCCGATCCCGGCGTCCTGCGCCGAGTACAGCGGCAACCGCAAGACCGGCTGCGCCCTGATGATCGACGCCGGTTTCGGCATCGCCGAATTCCCCTGCCTGGAGAAGCTCTGGACCAAGGAGAGCGGCTGGAACCACAAGGCCCGCAACTCCTCGTCCGGCGCGTACGGCATCCCCCAGGCGTACCCGGGCAGCAAGATGAGCTCCGTCGCGTCCGACTGGCAGACCAACCCGGCCACGCAGATCAAGTGGGGGTTGGGCTACGTCAAGGGCAAGTACAAGACGCCCTGCGGCGCCTGGACCTACTTCCAGAACAACAACCACTACTGACGGCCCGCGAAGGCGGGGCAGGTGGCTCTCCACTCGCCCCGCCTTCGCGCGTACTCCGGACGGGACGTGAGTGGCGGTCGGCCGCTTTTGCTGATAGCAGTTGTGGAGTGACCCTGCACCCGTCAAGCGGCGACCCCTACCAGTTCGGCACCGAGGCGTTCTACGCCGCGCTCGGCCGGGCGTTCGTCGCCATGTGCGCGGTGGTCCCGTTCCTCTTTCTCATCGAGGCCGTCGACCAGGGGCTCGCGTTCGGCCTGGACGCCACCGCCGGCATCATCCCGCAGCGCATCGACGGGCTGGACGGGGTCTTCTTCTCCCCGTTCCTGCACCACGGCTTCGATCACCTCTACAGCAACAGCATCCCGCTGATCCTGCTGGGCACCTTCGTCCTCGCCGCCGGCGCCCGCCGGTTCCTCTGGTCGACCCTTGTCATCATCCTGGTCAGCGGGCTCGGCGTGTGGTTCACCGGCTCACCCAACTCGGTGGTGGTCGGCGCCAGCGGTGTCATCTTCGGTTACCTGGGCATCCTGCTCACCCGGGGCATCGTCGAGCGCAGCTGGTGGAACTTCGCGGTCTTCCTCCTGGTCGGTCTGCTCTACGGCTGGCAGCTGGTCGGCATCCTCCCCACCGACGAGCGGATCTCCTGGCAGGGGCACCTCTTCGGCCTGCTCGGCGGGGTGGTGGCGGCGATCCTGTTCCGTCGGCGGCGACCCGCAGTGGGCGGCTCGGACTACTCCGGCTCCACGCTCAGCCTGCCCTGAGGCGGCTCTCCGGCGCGGCTCTGGGACGAGCTTGCCCGGCCGTCGGCACCCGCTTACGGTCGAGATCAGCACGCGTTGATCCGTGAGCGGAAAGCGACGGTACGCCATGCGCGAGGTCGATGTCGCCGTGATCGGGGCCGGTCCGGCCGGCCTCTTCGCCGCGTACTACGCCGGGTTCCGGGGGCTGTCGGTGGCGGTGATCGACGCGTTGCCCGAGCCGGGCGGTCAGGTCACCGCCATGTACCCGGAGAAGCTGATCCTCGACGTCGCAGGCTTTCCCGCAGTCAAGGGCCGCGACCTGGTGGCCAACCTGTTGGCCCAGGCAGCCCCGTTCGATCCGCGGTACCTGCTCGGCACCCAGGTGGGGAAGCTCGCGTACGCCGACGGTCGCCCGGTGCTCGGCCTGGCCGGTGGCGAGCAGCTTGAGTGCGGCGCGATCGTGGTCACCGGCGGGCTCGGCAGCTTCAGCCCTCGACCGTTGCCGTGCGCCGACGGCGCCCCCGGCTCGGGGATCGTCCACTTCGTGACCGAGCCGACCGAGCTGACCGATCGGGACGTGCTGATCGTCGGTGGCGGCGACTCCGCCTTCGACTGGGCGCTGGCGCTACAACCGCTGGCCCGGTCGGTCACCCTGGTGCACCGCCGGGAGAAGTTCCGGGCCCACGCCTCGACGGTCGCCCGGGTGCTTTCCCTGCCGGTGCGGGTGGTGGTCAACGCCGAGGTCACCAGGCTGCTCGGGGACGTCGCGGTGACCGGTGCCGAGGTGACGGTGCGCGGCGGCGCGACCGAGACGCTGCCGGTGGACATCGTGGTGGCCGCGCTCGGCTTCACCGCCGACCAGGGCCCGCTCGCCGAGTGGGGGCTACGCCTGGACCGGCGGCGCATCCTGGTCGACAGCGCGATGGCCACCAACCTGCCCCGCGTCTACGCGGCGGGTGACATCACCGAGTACCCGGGCAAGGTCCGGCTGATCGCCACCGGCTTCGGTGAGGCGGCGACGGCGGTCAACAGCGCGGCCATGGCCATCGACCCGAGCGCACGCCCCTTCCCCGGGCACTCCTCCGACGCCGGCTAAGTCGTCCCGGCCGGGTCCGCGCATGCGAGAGCCGACGTCGTCGTACTCAGCGGCGGGCGGGTGGCGCCAGCGCGGCGATCAGCACCGCCACCATCGTCAACGCCGCCCCGAGCAGGGTGTTCACACCCGGGTGCGAGGCCGCCGTGGGGAGGATCAGGTCCAGCAGGACGGCGCCCACGATCTGCCCGGCGATGGTGGCCAGGCCGAGTAGCAGCACACCGGTGAAGCGGACGATCGCGGCGGCGATCGCGATGAACACGATGCCGATCGGGCCGCCCAGGTAGAGCCACGGCTCACTCGGCAGGTGACCGCCGGGCCAGCCGCGTACGGCGATGTCGATCGCGAACGCGACGAGCAGGGTGACAGTGCCGACGGCGAAGTTGACAAGCGTGGCGGTCAAGGCGCTGTCGGCCGCCGCTCGGACCCGGCCGTTGACGGCCTGCTGCCAGGCGATACCCACCCCGGCGAGCAGCGGCAGCACTGCCAGCGCCAGCGCACCCGGGTCGCCGAGACGGTCGCCGACCGCCAGGCCGACCGCCAGCACCGTGAGCACCGCGCCGGCCAGCCGCTGCCGGGTGACCGGCTGCCGTCCGGTCGGGCCGATCCCGGCCCGGTCCACGGCGAGGCTGCTGCCGGTCTGGCCGGCGACCACAGCCACTGTGAAGACCGCCACGCCCAACGTGCCGATGGTGAGGCCCTGGGTGGCCACCAGGAAGGCCCCGCACATCCCGCCGAGGCACTGCCAAGGTCGCAACGTGCCGGTCCGCAGGGCCCGCCGCGTCGCGGCCAGCCCTCGCCGGCCACCGGGGGTGGCGGGCACCAGCACCAGCAGTACCAGCAGGCCGACGCCGAACGAGACGACAGCGGCGGCGAAGCCGTCGTCGAGGCGTACCCCCAACTCGCCGTTGATGCGCGACTGCACCGCCACCGCGACCCCGGAGGCCGACGCCAGCGCGACGCCGGTGATCCGGCGGGCGGCCGACAGGGTCTGCGGGGTCGCCGTGTCGGTGGCTGTCACTCCTGCTCGGCCAGCGGACGACCGTCAAAGTCGACAGCGGAGTAGAGGGCCAGCTTCTCCAGCCGGTGGTACGAGTCGATCACCCGGATGGTGCCGCTCTTCGAGCGCATAACTATCGACTGGGTGTACGCGCCACCCGCCCGGTAACGCACCCCGCGCAGCAGGTCACCCGAGGTGACCCCGGTCGCCACGAAGAAGCAGTTGTCGCCGGTGACCAGATCGTCGGTGCCCAGCACCCGGTCCAGGTCGTGCCCGGCGGCGATCGCCTTCTCCCGCTCCTGATCGTCGCGCGGCCACAGCTTGGCCTGCATCGCACCGCCCATGCACTTCAGCGCGCACGCGGAGATGATGCCCTCCGGGGTGCCGCCGATGCCCATCAGGACGTCGACGTCCGACTCGCCCCGGGCCGCCGCGATGGAGCCCGCGATGTCGCCGTCGGAGATGAACCGGATCCCCGCCCCGGTCCGGCGGATCTGCGCGACCAGGTCGTCGTGCCGGCTCCGGTCCAGCACGCAGACTGTCACCTCGGAGACGTCGGTGCCCTTGACCTTGGCGATCCGGCGCAGGTTCTCCGCGACACCGGCGTTGATGTCGATCACGTCGGCGTACGCCGGCCCGACGGCGAGCTTCTCCATGTAGAACACGGCGCTGGGGTCGAACATCGCGCCACGCTCGGAGACGGCGAGCACCGCCACCGCGTTCGGCATGCCCTTGCTCATCAGGGTGGTGCCGTCCACCGGGTCGACGGCGACGTCCACCTCCGGGCCTGTGCCGTCGCCGACGTGTTCGCCGTTGAAAAGCATCGGGGCGTTGTCCTTCTCGCCCTCGCCGATCACCACCACGCCGCGCATCTGAATCGAGTTGATCAGCTTGCGCATCGCGTCGACAGCGGCCCCGTCGCCGCCCTCCTTGTCGCCCCGACCGACCCACCGACCGGCGGCCATCGCCGCGGCCTCGGTGACCCGGACCAGGTCGAGGGCAAGGTTTCGGTCGAGATCCTGTGGGATCCGCGTCCTGGTGTTCGTCATGACGGCTACTCCTCCTCGCGACGGTGCGGGGACGACCGGCGGCGGGGAGGCCCCCACTGCCGGCTTTGTCGCTGATCCTCACACGATGGCCGACCGGGCATCGGCGCGGGGCGGTGATGGCCCGGATACCGCCGGTCGGGCGGCTGCGAAGATGGACGGGTGGAACCCGCACAGCCAGCCGACCGCGTACCCGCCGACCGCACGCCGCCCGACGGTCAGCCGCCGGCCGACGTCCCCGCCGGGCGCGGTGGTGAGCCCGCCGCGACCGACCCGACCCCACCGCCGCCGGCGGTGTCCGGCAAGTCCGAGCGGTCGCCGAAGGACATGGCGATCTCGCTGCTGGTGCTGCTCGTCCCGATCGCGCTGCTGCTGGCGTTCTACCGGGGATTCCTCGGCGGCGACCAGGCCACCACCGTCGATCCGGCGCCCGCCATCGAGCAGGCACGTTCGGCGAACGTCTTTCCGGTGAGCCAGCCGCAGGGGCTCGGTGCCGACTGGAAGACGGTCACCGCCCGCTACCAGACCGTCGAGGGCGGTGCGAACCTGCGACTCGGCTACCTCACGCCGGAGGGGCGGGGCGTCCAACTGCTGCAGAGCAGCGTCCCGGCGGACCGTCTGCTCCCCGCCGAGCTGACCAGTCAGGCCCAGCCGCAGGGCCCCACCGAGCTGGCCGGGCGCGCCTGGCAGCTCTACACGGCCCGGGGGAACCAGCAGGCGCTGGTCCTGCTGGAGCCGACCCGTACGGTGATCGTCGTCGGCGACGCCCGGGACAACGAACTCCGCGAACTGGCCGGCTCGCTGCGCTGACCGGACCCGGTGGGATGGCCCGCTGGCGCCGAATCTGGGCAACAGGCCCGAAGGGTGATTGTCCGACGCGTCGACAGGGAACAAGGAGGGAGTGACCCGGGCGCGCTGCTCGGTCCGGGTCGCGCGACGCAGCCGACGGTGCTGCTGCGTCGCCCGGAGTTTCCGGCGCCGTCCAGGTCGTCGGGTGACCCCCTTGGGAGACACGTATGACTGTTCGACGACTCGGCGCCGGCCTGGTAGCCGCCGCTCTGATCACGCCCGCACTGGCTGCCTGCGCCAGCGGAACAGGCACGACCGGATCGACGCCGTCCCCGACGGTGAGTGCGTCCGGCACGGCGAGCGCGTCCGGTGCCCCGGTGGCGGGCGACGCCAAGCAGGCCCTGCTCGACTCCACCAAGGAGATCAGCAACGGGAACTTCCGGTTCAGCCTGGCCGGTGCCGGCTCGACGGCGGAAGGGCTGGTGCACCAGCCGAGCCAGAGCGCGGCGATGAAGATCGCGATCGGTGGCCCCTCGTCCGACCTGGCGATGAAGCTCGACGTGGTCCACTTCAAGCCGGACAGCTGGGTCAAGCTGGAGCTGACCGGCCCCACCGCCGACAGCCTGCCCGCGATCAAGCAGCTCAACCTCGGCAAGTACCAGCACCTGGACCAGAACCGGATCAAGGGCAACCGCAACCTCGGCTTCGATTTCGAGAAGGTCGACCCGGCCGGTAGCGCGGTGCTCACCCAGGGCATCACCGAGGTCCGCAGCACCGGCACCGGCGCGTACGCCGGCACCATCGACGTCACAAAGGCCGCCGAAGCGGGCTCGTTGAACGCCGCGACGATCGCCGCGCTGGGCACCCAGGCGAAGACCGTCCCGTTCACCGCGAAGGTGGACCCGCAGGGCCGGCTCAGCGAGCTGGTGTTGCAGTTGCCGGCCGCCGGGCAGACCGCCGCCCAGGAGATCAAGATGACCTACTCCGACTACGGTGCGGCCACCGCCGCGCAGAAGCCGCCGGCGGACCAGGTCGTCGAGGCGCCGGCCGAGCTGTACAGCCTGTTCAACTGACGTACCGCTGTGGGGCGGCTCCGGCCGCCCCACCGGCAGTCGGTCAGGAAGCGGGCTCCTGTCGGGCGGCGTCGATCCGCGCCCGCGCACCATCCAGCCAGCGTTGACAGATCACCGCCAGCGCCTCGCCGCGCTCCCAGAGCGCCAGCGACTCCTCCAGGGACGTGCCGCCGGCCTCCAGCCGCTCCACCACCGAGGCCAGCTCGGCGCGGGCCTGCTCGTAACTGAGCCGCTCGTCCGGCCCGGCCTTCGTGTCATCAGTCATCGCGTTCATCTCAGCACATCACTCCCCGCCGCGCCGCGTCGCCACTCAGCCATCGACGGTGGCGGCCAGCTCGCCGTCGGCCAGTCGTACCCGCAGCAGGTCGCCCTTGCCGACCTCCGCCGCCGCGCGGACCACGTGGCCGTCCGCGCGCTGCACGATCGCGTACCCCCGGTCGAGGGTGGCGGCGGGGGAGAGGGCGCGCAGCCGCGCCAGGGTGTGCCGCAGGTCATCCTCCGCGGCCCCGAGCCGGTGCTCCAGGCAGCGGCCGGCCCGCTGACGCAACGCGGTCAGCTCGGTCGCCCGATGCTCCACCATCACCTGGGGCCGGGCCAGCACCGGCCGGGAACGCAGCCCGTCGAGCCGGTGCGTCTCCCTGTCGACCAGGTTGCGCACCGCCCGTTCCAGGCGGTGCCGGGCCTGACCGATGAGACGTACCTCCTCGGTGAGGTCGGGAACGACCCGCTTCGCCGCGTCGGTCGGGGTGGAGGCGCGGACGTCGGCCACGTAATCGATCAGTGGCGCGTCCGTCTCGTGGCCGATCGCGCTGACCACCGGCGTACGACAGCCGAAAACCGCGCGGCAGAGCGCCTCGTCGGAGAAGGGCAGCAGGTCCTCGATGCCGCCGCCACCCCGGGCGATGATGATCACGTCGATGCTCGGGTCGGCGTCCAGCACCTTGAGCGCGTCGACGATCTGTGGCACCGCGGACGGGCCCTGCACGGCCACGTTGACAGTCCGGAACTCCACCGCCGGCCAGCGCCGTCGGGCATTTGTCAGCACGTCCCGCTCCGCCGCCGAGGCGCGACCGGTGATGAGCCCGATCCGGCCGGGCAGGAACGGCAGTCGACGCTTGCGGGCGCGGTCGAAGAGCCCTTCGGCGGCGAGAAGCTTCTTGAGCTTCTCCAGTCGGGCCAGCAGCTCCCCGAGCCCCACCTGACGGATCTCGTCGGCCCGCAGGCTCAGCGTGCCCCGGGCGGCGTAGAACTCGGGCTTGGCGTGCAGCACCACACGTGCGCCCTCGCGTAGCTCCGGCGCGCCGGAGTCCAGGACGTCCCGGTTGGTGGTGACGGTCAGGCTCAGGTCGGCCGATGGGTCACGCAGGGTGAGGAAGACGGTGCTGGCCCCGGGGCGGCGGCTGATCTGCGCCACCTGCCCGTCCACCCATACCCAGCCCAGCTTGGCGATCCAGGCCCCCACCTTCTGGCTGACCACCCGTACCGGCCAGGGCTCCTCAGCGCTGCTGGCCCCGCCGCCCCCGCCGCTTCCCACCCGCCCCCCACCGTCAGTCACCCGCCCACCCTACGACCCACCCCATCTGGACCGTCGATCATGAAGTTATTGCCCTCCGTGCCGGCGTGTCGGGGCAACAACTTCATGATCAACGCGGAACGGGGGTGGAGTTGTGGGCCGGTGGCGGGGGGAGATCCGGCACGTACGATGGGGTGGTGACTGAGGCTCAGGCGACTCACCGGACCGGCAAGCGCGTGCTCCTGGCCAAGCCCCGCGGCTACTGCGCTGGTGTCGACCGCGCGGTGCAGACAGTGGAGGAGGCGCTGAAGCTCTACGGCGCCCCGATCTACGTGCGCAAGCAGATCGTGCACAACAAGCACGTGGTGCAGACCCTGGAGGCCCAGGGCGCCATCTTCGTGGAGGAGAACGAGGAGGTGCCGGAGGGCGCCACCGTCATCTTCTCCGCACACGGTGTGGCGCCGGAGGTCTACGAGCAGGCCAAGGCGCGTTCGCTGAAGGCGATCGACGCGACCTGTCCGCTGGTCACCAAGGTGCACCACGAGGCGCGACGTTTCGCGGCTGAGGACTACGACATCCTGCTCATCGGCCACGAGGGGCACGAAGAGGTCATCGGCACCGCCGGGGAGGCCCCCGCGCACATCCAGCTGGTGGACGGCCCGGACGACGCCGACAAGATCACCGTACGTGATCCGGAGAAGGTGGTCTGGCTCTCCCAGACCACGCTCTCGGTCGACGAGACGCTGGAGACGGTGGCCCGCCTCAAGCAGCGGCTGCCGCTGTTGCAGTCCCCGCCCAGCGACGACATCTGCTACGCCACCTCCAACCGCCAGCACGTGGTCAAGGAGATCGCCGCCGACTGTGACGTGGTGATCGTGGTCGGCTCGACGAACTCCTCCAACTCGGTCCGCCTGGTCGAGGTCGCCCTGGACGCCGGCGCCCGCGCCGGTCACCTCGTCGACTTCGCGCACGAGATCGACGACGCCTGGCTGGAAGGGGCCACCACGGTCGGCCTGACCTCGGGCGCGAGCGTCCCGGACGACCTGGTCCAGGAGGTGCTGGTCCACCTCGCCGCCCGCGGCTTCGCCGACGTCGAGGAGATCACCACCGCCAACGAGCGGCTCACGTTCTCGCTTCCGCAGGAGCTGAGGCGGGACATGAAGGCCGCAGCGGCGCGCGGCTGAAGCGCGGGAACGAACTCGGGTCGGCGTACGTCAGATTCGGCATGAGGACTCTTCGGCTCGCCGTCCCCGCGCTGGCCGTCTGCGTGGCGCTGAGCGCCTGCGGCGGCCAGGGCGTCGGGGGCGGCGCACCCAGCCCGACCCCGACGGGAGCGCAGCCGGTGACCAGCCAGCCCACGCCCGACCCGACGCCCTCGCCGGAGACCGGCACCCGGTCCGTGCCGCCCGGGCTGAAAACTCCGAAACCGGGCGGCCCGAGCACGCCGCCGGGCGTCGGAGCCACCACACTGAGCGGCACCGTGCAGGGCGGTGTGGAGCCCGGCTGCGTGCTGCTCGACGGTTACCTGCTGCTCGGCGGCCCGCGTGAGGTGCTGACGCCGGGTGCCCGGGTCGAGGTCACCGGTCGGGTGGAGCCCGGCATGATGACCACCTGCCAGCAGGGCACCCCGTTCGTCGTGACGGCCGCCCACCGGTCCTGACCTCGCACCAGTGACATGCGGGAGCCCGCCCCCGAACGTGGGGACGGGCTCCTGCCGGTGTTACGAGCGGATCAGTTCACGGCACCGATGGACACGTTGCCGCGCCCCACGATCGCACCCTCGCTGGTGACGATCGCCAGTTCACCGGAGAGCTGACGTCCGTCGGCCGGAACGGCCACCGCGGTCACCGTGCCGGTGATGGTGGCGGACTCGCCGTGCATCAGCGGCACCGCGACGGCCGAAGCGGTGATCGTGCCCAGCGACGCGGACGCGAACGCGTCGTAGTAGTCGTAGGCGGTGCTGGTCCCCGGCCCGTCAACCCCGTACGGTTCCACCACGACGCGGTAGGTGCCGGCGGCCGGGTTGGTCAGCGTGACCGCCTCCTCCGAGTCGCCGTCCGCGGCCCGGCCGACCTCGGTGGTACCCCGGTAGACGAACAGGTCCAGGTCGGCGCCCGCGCTGGCGGGGTTGCCGATCCGGGCGGTGAACGTCGACGTACCCGCCGGGATCTCGACGGTCCACTCCTGGTTGGGACCGCCCTCGGTGATGGTCGGACGCTCGGTCCGCACACCGGTCAGCGCGCCACTGCGGCCGCTGACCGAGACCGGACCGAAGGCGTTGGTGACCTTCCAGCTCACCGGGGTCGGCTCGCCGGCCTCGACACTGGGCAGCTCGACCAGCGCCGGCTCGACAGTCAGGCCCTGCACCCGCGCCTGGAGCTTGAACGGGTTGTTCAGCGCCGGGGACGTCCGCCGCGACTCCACCTCGATCTCCCAGACCCCGGGAAGCGGGTTCTGGTAGTCACGCTCCTGCGGCTTGCAGACGTTGACGTCGGAGAAGTTGGTGTAGCAGACGGTGCTGGTGGTGGCCTCCACCGGCACACCCAACGGGTTGATCGCGATGAACCGGGTCTGTGAACCGGTGGCGATCCCGGAGAGGTTCACCTGAAGTGCCTTGGCGCCCTCGGGCACCGTCACGAAGTACGACGTGAAGCCGTTGCGGTCGACCGAGCCCTCGTTGGCGTACGAGAAGTTGGGCTTCTTCACGTCGTTCGAGGCCACCACCACTGTGGACACCTCGAAGTCGACCACGTTGGTGGTCGGGTCGTCGATCCGCACGATCGCGCCGTGCGCGCCCTCGGTGGCCGGCTTGGCGGTGACGCTGATGGTGACGGGCTTGTTGAGCGGCAGCGCGACGCTCTTCGGCGCCTTGAAGGTGCCGTCGTTGCCCTGGAGCGTGATGGTGTGCTTGATGGTGCCGGCCGGGCCGCTGGTGCGGGTGAGCTTGACCGGGTACGTCTTGCTCTGGCCGACCTTGTGACCGCCCTCGGATGAGGTGCAGCGGTTGTAGACGCCGGTGCCCCGACCCGGGTTCGGCACGAACTTCACACCGTTCCAGATGGTCAGCTGCTCCGCCAGGGGGCTGCAGACCGGCGCGTCGGAGACGTACGACCGGGTTTCGACGCCCTGACGCAGCAGATGCCACGCGCCCGGAACGTTGACCATGCCGTAGCCCTGCGCGTACGTCGGCACGTCAGCGATCGGCTTGGCGGAGCTGAACAGCGCCCGCCGCAGTGCCGCCGGGCTGACGCCCCGGTCGGTGGCCTTGGCGGCCGACAGCAGCAACGCGCCGGCGCCGGCGGTCTGCGGTGACGCCATCGAGGTGCCGTTCAGCATCGCGTAGCCCGGGGGCAGCGCGTATCCGGCCTCGGGGACCGGGGCTCCGAGCTGCCAGGTCGGTGCGGTGGAGATGGCCGAGCCGGGGGCGGCGATGTTCGGTTTGAAGCCGCCGTCCTCGCGCGGGCCACGGGAGGAGAAGTTGAACAGGGCGTTCTTCTTCTTGACGACCGAGCCGTAGTTGGCCAGCCAGGTGTCCTTGCTGATGTTGGCGGCAACGCTGATCACGTTGCTGGCCACCGACGGGTCGCCGACGGTGTTGAGACCCGGGCCGGAGTTGCCGGCCGAGATGACCAACTGCACGCCGTACGTCTCGATCAGTTCGTCGTAGAGGTTCGTCCGCGCGTTGTTGCCGTCGTTCAGGCCCGGAAGACCACCGATCGACATGTTGACGATGTCGACGCCGCGGTTGGCCACCAGGTCGATCATGCCGACGGTGAGGGCCGCCGCGCTGCAGCCGCCGCCCCAGGAGCAGGCGCGGGCGGAGACCAGCTTCGCGCCGGGCGCGGCGCCGTCGAAGGCTCCGTTGCCGAGCATGTCGTTGGCGGCGGTGATGCCGGCGACGTGGGTGCCGTGGGTGCTCTCGACGATGCCGATGTTGACGTAGTCGTAGGTGCCAGGCAGCCCGATCGGCGTGGTGTCCACGTTCTTGCGGAACTCGACCACGAACGGCTGCCGCTCGGCGACCGGGGTCGCCGGGTTGTCGGTACCGAAGTAGCCGATGTCGTACTTCTCCTTGTACGGCCGCATGACCGGGTCGTCGGTGAAGTTGAGGTTCTGGTTGGCGTCCACCCGGATGTTGTTGGTGGCCGGGTCGAAGAGCACACCCCAGGTGTCGGTCGTGTCGCCGTCGCGGTTGACGTCACCCCGGGCGTCGCTCGCGGTGGTGACCGACTCGCTGAACAGGTTGAACCGGTACGTGCCGGCCGGCGCCGTCCAGGTGCCGCCGGCGATGGTGAACGACGGGCCGGCGACCTCGGCCTGCATCCGCCGCCACGAGCCGTCCTCCAGCGGATCGGTAGCGGTGACCCAGTCGACGATCTTGCGCTCGCCGGTGGTGGTCTGCTGCAACGCCGGGTGGGCCAGGTCCACACCGGAGTCCATGATGCCGATCGTGACGCCCCGGCCGTCCCACTCGGGGTGGGCCGCGGTGAACGCCACAGCGCCGGTCTCGTTCGTCGGCATGTAGGGGTTGTCAGCCGGGGTGGTCTCTCCCGGCGCCCCGACGGTGGCCTGCCGCGCGCCGGCGGTGCCGGTGGCGGTGCGCTCCGGGGCCGGGTCCGGCAGTTGGATGACCTCGTCCAGGTCGACGGCCGAGACGCCGGGCAGCCGCGCCGCCTTGAGGACCCGGTCGGTCGGGACCTTGGCCAGCACGAAGCCGACCCGGTCCTGCCGCTGGCTGACGGTGCCGCCGAGCTTGGTGAGGCTGTCGGCGACGTCCCCCGCCTCACCCTTCTCGGTGGCGACGATCAACGTGACGGTCGGGGCCTTCTTGGCGCGGGCCTCGCTGAGCAGTTTGGCGTCGTGGGCGCCCAGCGTCTCGGCGGCGGTGGCCGGGGAAGCGTCCGGTGTGGCGGCGGGAGCGGCGGCCGCTGTGGCGGCACCACCCATTGTCGTCATGGCGCTCGCCGCCAGGACCGACGCGAAGAGCGCGGCTGAGGTGCGCCGGCTCAGGTTTCGGAGTCTGCTCACGTTCTCTTTACCTCCAGAGAACAGGGCCCATCAGAGAAGGGCGCTGTGGTGAGCAGAATCTTTCGTGCTACCGCCGAGCACTGTCACTACTGGTCAGTCCCTTGTGACCAGTTCGTGACATGCGGGTATACGCACTGTCACATGGATGGAGAGCGGGTGGAGACCTCGTCGGCTGCCGGATCGGCCAGCTCGGGAGCCTGCGGCTGCCGGGGCGTCAACTCGACCTGCGCCGGCGTGGCCAACTCGTCGTCAGAGACACCCAACTCGGCGAGCTTGCGGGCGCTGACCAGCACCCGGGCCTCCAGCGAGCCGACCGCCCGGTTGTAGGCGGTCACCGCACCGGCCAGCGAGGACCCGAGCTTGCCCACATGGTCGCCGAGGGTGGAGAGCCGGCCGTACAACTCCCGGGCGAGGGTGTGCACGGCGAGCGCGTTGCGGGCCAGCGCCTCCTGCCGCCAGGAATAGGCCACAGTGCGGAGAAGGGCGACCAGCGTGGCCGGCGTGGCCAGCACCACGTTGCGGGTGAAGGCGTGCTCCAGCAGCGTCGGGTCTCGCTGGAGCGCGACGTCGAGGAACGGGTCGGCCGGGACGAACAGCACCACGAACTCGGGCGAGTTGTCGAACGCCGACCAGTACGACTTGGCGGCCAGGGCGTCGACGTGCCCCCGCAGATGCCGCGCGTGCGCGTCGAGGTGGGTGTCCCGGCCGCGCTCGTCGCGGGCCTCCATGGCTGTCAGGTACGCGTCGAACGGGGCCTTGGCGTCCACCACCACCGAGCGACCACCGTGCAGGCGAACCACCAGATCCGGTCGGACGACCTGCTGGTCGGTGGCGGCGGTGACCTGCTCGGAGAAGTCGCAGTGCTCCAGCATGCCGGCAGCCTCGACGATCCGGCGCAACTGGTGCTCGCCCCAGCGGCCCCGCACCTGCGGTGCGCGCAGCGCCGCCACCAACTGCTTGGTCTCGGTGCGCAGCTCACCGGAGACCGCGTTCATCGAGCGGACCTGCTCACGCAGCTCGGCGTACGCGTCGACGCGGTCGTGCTCCAGCTCGGCCACCCGCTGCTCGTAACGGCGCAGGGTGTCGTGCAGCGGCGCGACCGCCCTGGCCACCGCCTCCTGGGACTGTGCGGTGGCCTCGTAGCTCAACGCCCGCATGGACTGCTCCAGCCGACCCTCGCCCTCCCGGGTGGCGGCCAGTGTGGCATCCAGGCGGGCGATGTCGGCGGCCGACCGGGACCGGGCCGCGAGCCAGCCCACCGCCCCGCCAGCGCCGAGGCACACGATCACCAGGAGCAGCGTCGAGACGTCCATCACCGGAGCTTGCCAGACGGATACGACGTGCGACCCGGGGGTACGTTCGATGACATGGAACTTGTGCTCTGCCTCGCCGTTGTGCTGGTCGGCGCGTTGGGCGCCGCCGCGCTCGTCCGCGCTCAGGCCGGTGCCCGTCGGCGCACCGAGCTCGGCGACGCCCGCGCGGAGGCGCAGCGGTGGTACGAGCGCCTCGGTGGCCAGTTGATGAACCTGCACGGCGACGACCCGGCGGTACGCCAGGCGCTGGCCGACGCCGGTGAGCGGTACAACGCGGCGGGCTCCCAGCTGGAGCAGGCGTCCACGCCGCACCAGTTCGGGCTGGCCCGGGAGACCGCGCTGGAGGGTCTGGCGTACATCCGGGCGGCGCGCACGGCGCTGGGCATCGATCCGGGCCCCGAGGTGCCGACCCTGGCCGCCGCCCGCGGCGTGGGGCAGCTCACGAAGGAACGCGAGGTCGATGTGCAGGGGCAGACCTTCCGGGCCGGGCCGCAACCCGGCCGGGAAACGCCCTACTACTACCCCGGTGGGCGTTATCAGGGCCGACCGGTGCCCGCCGGCTGGTATTCGACGCCCTGGTGGAAGACGGCACTGGGTGCCGGCGCCGGTGTGCTCGGCGGCATCCTCATCGCCGACGCGCTCTTCTCGCCCGCCTTCGCCGACCCCGGGTACGGCTACGACGCCGGCTACCAGGAGGGCTTCGGTGACGGTGTCGACCAGGGCGGCGACGGTGGCGACCAGGGCGGCGACTTCGGCGGCGGCGACCAGGGTGGGGACTTTGGCGGCGGCGACTACGCCGGCGGTGACTTCGGTGGCGGCGGCTTCGGCGGTGGCGACTTCTGACAGTCGTTCAGAGCTACGGAAACGGGCCCCGGTCGCAGCGACCGGGGCCCGTTTTCCGTACCTGTCGATCAGCCGGTGTTGCGCATCCCGGCCGCGATGCCGTTCACAGTGGTGAGCAGCGCGCGTTCCAGGGCGGTGCCGTCGCTCGGCGCGCGACGGCCGCCCGGTGCGGTGGCGATCGCCCGCCCGGCAGCGCCCGACTCCCGGTACTGCCGCAGCAGCGCCACCTGGAGATGGTGCAGCGGCTCCAGGTAGGTGTCGCGGACGGCCAGGGTGCGCTGGAGCACCGGCGAGTTCTCCAGCAGGGCCGGTGAGGCGGTCACCGCCAGCACCTCCCGCTTGGTCAGCTCGTACTCCTGCTCGATCTGCTCGAAGATCGGGTGCAGCTTCTTCGGCACCAGCGTCTCGACGTACCGGCGGGCGATGCTCAGGTCGGTCTTGGTCAACATCATCTCGACGTTCGACAGGAACGTGCGGAAGAAGTGCCAGTTGCGGTGCATCTCGGCCAGCACGTCCGCCAGACCGGCCTCGCGGGCGGCGGCCAGCCCGGAGCCGACGCCGAACCAGCCCGGCACGATCTGCCGGGTCTGCGTCCAGCCGAACACCCACGGGATGGCCCGCAGCCCGGACAGCCCGGCGCCGGTGTTCGGGCGCTTCGCCGGCCGGGAGCCGATGTTCAGCGCGCCGAGCAGCTCGGTGGGGGTGGACGCCCAGAAGTACGCGGGCAGGTCCGGGTCCTCGACCAGCGACCGGTAGGACCGGAACGCCGACTCGGAGACCACGTCCATCGTCGCGTCCCAGCGCTCCAACATCTCGGCCGGCTGGCGGGGTGCGGTGTGCAGCAGGGTCGCCTGGAGCACCGCGGCGAGGGTGAGCTCCAGGTTCTCCCGGGCCAGCGAGGGCAGTGTGTACTTGTCGGAGATCACCTCGCCCTGCTCGGTCACCTTGATCGCGCCGTCCATGGTGCCGTACGGCTGCGCCAGGATCGCCTCGTGCGTCGGCCCGCCGCCGCGCCCGACCGTGCCGCCCCGGCCGTGGAAGAGCCGCAGGTGCACACCGTGCCGGGCCGCCACGTCGCGCAGCGCGCGCTGCGCCCGGTGGATCGACCACTGGCTGGTGGTGATCCCGGCCTCTTTGTTCGAGTCGGAGTAGCCGAGCATGACCTCCTGCACGTCACCCCGGGCCGTCACCAGCGCCCGGTACGCGGGCAGCGACAGCAGCTCGTCGAGGAGTTCGCCGCCGGAGTTCAGCTCGGCCGGGGTCTCCAGGAGCGGGACGAACCCGATCCGGGCCCGCCCGCTGTGCACGTCCACCAGGCCGGCCTCGCGGGCCAGCACCACGGCGGCCAGCACGTCGTCGACACCCAGGGTCATCGAGATGATGTACGACTCGATCACCTCGGCACCGAACCGGTCCTGTGCCTCCCGGATGGTGCTGAACACGTCGAACGTCTTGCGGGCCGGCTCGGACAGCGACGTGTCCACAGTCGACAGCGGACGGCGACCGGTCAGCTCGTCGGCGAGCAGCTTGGTGCGTTCCAGCCGGGTCAGCGCCGGGTAGTCGGAGACCTCGCCGACCGCCTCGTAGAGCTGCGCGAGCACCGCGTGGTGCGCCTCGGCGTGCTCCCGGACGTCCATGGTGGCCAGGTGCAGGCCGAACGCGGAGACCGTACGGATGGTGGAGGCCAGCCGGCCGACCGCTGTGAGCTGCCCGGAGTTGCGGGCCAGCGAGGCGCGCAGCAGGTCCAGGTCGGCGATCAGCTCGGCGGAGCCCTGGTAGTCCCGGCCCGGTACGTGCGCGGTGCCCTGGCGCAACCTCAGCCGGGTGTTGGCGAGCTTCGCCTTCACGCAGCGTGCCTTGAGCCGGTACGGCTCCTCTGCGTTGACCCGGCGGAAGCGCTGTGCCACCTCGGGCAGCGCGTCCAGGTCGGCGGCGAGGCTGGCGGAGAGGTCCAGGGAGACCCCGCGGAGTCGGCGGGACACCGAGACCTCGTTGATCAGGTGGTCCATCGCCTTCTCGGTGGCCGCGATGCCGTGCTCGTGCTGAATGGTCAGCACCTCACGGGTGACCGCCGGGGTGACGAACGGGTTGCCGTCGCGGTCGCCGCCGATCCAGGTGCCGAAACTCAGCGGCCGGGCCGTCGGTGAGGTCTCCACACCGAGCGTGCGCAACGTGTCGGCCAGGTCGTCGAGCACCTGCGGGGCGGCCTCGGCGTACAGGTCGCGCAGGTAGTAGATGGCGTTGCGGGCCTCGTCGGTCGGGTCCGGCCGGTCGAGCCGCAGCTCGTCGGTCTGCCACATCAGGTCCAGCAACTCGGCCAGCCGGCGGTTGGCCGGGCCCTCGTCGCTGGCGCCGTAGAGGATCGCGTTGGCGGTCTCGGTGTCCAACTCGTCGGCGATCGCCCGCAACTTGGACAGGATCGAGCGACGAGCCGCCTCGGTCGGGTGCGCGGTGAAGACCGGTCGCACCGCCAGCCGGCGAGCCGCGTTGGCGATCTCCTCGGCCGGCACCCCGCGCTCGGCGATCATCTTGGCGGCCTGGTCCAGCCAGCCGCCCTGCACCGCGCGGCGGCGGCGCAGATCCCGCGCCCGGTGCACCTGCTCGGTGATGTTGGCCAGGTGGAAGTAGGTGGAGAAGGCGCGAGCCAGCTTGGTGCCGGTGGTCACGTCGAGCCCGCCGAGGCGCTGGGCGGCCGCCGGGGCGTCGGAGCGGACCTGGGCGCGGATCTCCTCGACGAGGTCGAGCAGCGGGCGACCCTCCTGGCGGGCCAGGGTCTGGCCGAGGAGGGTGCCGAGTCGGCGAATGTCGGCGCGCAGTGCGGCGTCCGGGCCGTCGTGGTCGTGCTGGTCGGTCACGATGCGCTCCCTTACGTGGATACGAAGGACAGCGCTGTCCGACTTACTGGATGGTATCCGCGCGCAGGGGATGTCTGGAGGGCCCCCTGGTGATCCACTGCCCTCAGGAGGGTGTTTTCCGGGGTGATCTCAACCACCGTCGCGGTCCGGCGAGGGGCCCGAGCGGGTCGTTGCGGTGCCGGAGGGGGCGGCCCGGCGACCCCGGACCAGGCTCGCGCTGACCAGTCCGAGCCCTCCGAGCACCGCCCAGATCCCGAGGGCGGAAGCGGGCCAGCCGGCCGACCGCCAGTCGAAGTACACAGCGGCCTTGGTCAGGTCGTTGGCGAGCCCGGGGATGTTCCAGCGGTGCATGCCGCGCAGCACCCCGGGCAGGAACTCGGGCGCGTAGATGCCACCGGAGCCCGGGTTGCCGAGCACCACCAACAGCAGGATGACCAGCGCGGTGCCCGCGACGCCGAGCCAGCCCTGAATGGCGCTGGCGAACATGGCTGCGGCGAAGACGGCCAGCGCCCCGATGGCGGCGATCGTCGGTACGTCGTGGTGCCAGATGTCCAGTACGGGTCCGACCACCACCGCGCCGGCGATGCCGAGCAGCACGCTGTAGACCGCCAGGGCGGCGACGCGCAGTCCGGCCCGTCGCGCCGTACGGGGGGTGGTGCCGGCGGATATCCCGAGCACCGTCGAGGCGAGGTAGCCGCCGAGCACGTACCCGACATTCAGGTAGAAGGGCACCACCCCGCGCGTGTCGGCCGGGGTGACCGGAACCTCGTCGACGATCCGGAGCGGGGTCCCGGTGCGGGTGGTGGCGGTACCCAGGACCTCCTTGATCGCGCTGGTGGCGGAGGGGCCGGAGGCGCTCGCCACGGTGAGGAGCAGGCCGTTGTCTTCTCCGGTGCTGAGTACTGCGTACACCGCGCGGCTGAGCAGCCCGTCCTCGGCGGCGGTCGGGTCGTCGTACCCGATGGGTTTGAGGATGGTGGTCTGGCCGCGCACGGCGTCGAGCGTCGCCTGGGCGCGTTGGTCGCCGGAGACGACGCCGATCGGAAGGTCGCGGGGTGTGGGCTGGTGCAACGCGCCGACGTAGGCAGCGATGAACGCCGTGGCCAGCACGAGGGTGCCGAGGAGCAGTCCGATGCTGCGCGGCGCCCAGTCGCGAGCCGTGCCCCGCGGTTCTTCGTCCACGTTGTTAGCCTATGGCCCGATTTGCAGACCCCAGGGTGGAATCAGCTCGCCGTCCCCGAGGCGCGGCAGAGACCAGCGGTGCGGCAGGCGTCAGGGGTCGACGACGGCGAAGGCGCGGACCGAAAGGTGCCGGTGCCGGCCCCCATCGGCGGGGCAGCGGTCAGCGCCCTCCGCTCCGCCAAGATCGTGCTCGATCCAGGAAAGAGTGCGGTCTGCCGGCTTCGAGACCACTACATCCTGGATCGAGGACGATCTTGCTCGGTGTGTCCGCCGCGCGAGGCGGCAGCGGGACGGATCGCCCCGCCCGGTCACCTGTCGGCGCGCTCCGGCGCGGTCGACAGTGCGGCAGCGACAAGATCCGCACAACATCGAGGAACTGCCGCCTCCCGCGCCCCGGACGCGGCAATCTCCGGGAAGTTGCGCGGATCTTGGAACGAGGGGTGGCCTGCGGGGACACGGCGCGCGGCGCGGACCTGGGCGGAAGGGGGTGGCTGTCGGTCGACGGGGATAGGCTTGCGTCGTGCACCCCCCGTCCGGCTGGACGAGGGGCCGCCGTCGTGTGCGTCGACTCCCCGAAAGGTTTCCCTTGCTCACCGGTCTGTTCACCGCCGCCCTGGCCGACCCCGGGCTGACCCGGGCGCGTGACCTGGCGCGCTCCGGTGCCGCCCAGGTCGACGGCCTCGACATCACCGCCCCGGCGGCCCTGCGCCCGTTCGCCGTCGCGGCGGTCGCCGCCGACAACGACGGCGCCGGGCGACCGGTGCTGGCGGTGACCGCCACCACCCGGGAGGCCGACGACCTCGCCGCCGCGCTGGGCGGGTTGCTGCCGGCCGAGCAGGTGGTGGTCTTCCCCTCCTGGGAGACGCTGCCGCACGAGCGGCTGTCCCCCCGCTCCGACACCGTCGGCCGGCGGCTGGCAGTGCTGCGCCGGCTGGCGCACCCGGAGGCGACCGACGCGCACGGCGGCACCGGTCCACTGCGAGTGGTGGTGGCCCCGGTCCGTTCCCTGCTCCAGCCGCAGCTCAAGGGGCTCGGCGATCTGGAGCCGGTGCAGCTCGCCGCCGGCGAGGAGGCCGACCTGGAAGAGGTCGCCCGCCGCCTGATCGACATGGCCTACGCCAGGGTCGACCTGGTCACCAAGCGCGGCGAGTTCGCGGTGCGTGGCGGCATCCTGGACGTCTTCCCGCCCACCGACGAGCACCCGTCGCGTGTCGAGTTCTGGGGCGACGAGGTGGAGGAGATCCGCACCTTCGCCGTCGCCGACCAGCGGACCATCGAGCAGGTTCCGCTGCTCTGGGCACCGCCCTGCCGCGAGCTGCTGCTCACCCCGGCGGTCCGCGACCGGGCCGCCGCGCTCGCCGAGCAGCACCCCGAGCTGGCCGAGATCCTCGACAAGCTGGCCGAGGGCATCCCGGTGGAGGGGATGGAGTCGCTGGCCCCGGTGCTGGTCGGCCCCGACTCGCTGGAGCTGCTGCTGGACGCCATGCCGGCCGGCACCCACGTCCTGCTCTGCGACCCGGAGCGGATCCGCACGCGGGCGCACGACCTGGTGCGTACATCGGAGGAGTTCTTGCAGGCCAGCTGGGCCGCCGCCGCGGTCGGCGGCCAGGCGCCGGTGGACGTCGGCGCCGCCGCCTTCCGCACCCTCGGCGAGGTGCGCGCCGCCGCGGGCAGGCTCGGCCAGCCGTGGTGGACGCTGTCCCCGTTCGGCCTTGTCGAGGGGGAGACCGCCGAGACTCGGCAGCCGTGGGAGGACGCGCCCGAGCAGGCCAGCGTGACCCCGGACGACGCCATCGCGGTGACCCTCGCCGCACAGCCGGCCCCGCTGTACCACGGCGAGACCTCGCGGGTGGTCGAGGACCTCAAGCGTTGGGCCGGCGAGGGTTGGTCGATCGCGCTGGTCTTCGAGGGGCACGGCCCCGCCCAGCGGGCGGTGGAGGTGCTGCGCGACGCCGGCCTGGGCGCCCGGTTGGTCGAGGAGGTGCCGACAGCGCCCGTCCCCGGCGAGCTGGTGGTCACCTGCGGTGCGCTGAGCAGCGGGTTCGTCGACGAGGCGTCCCGTTTCGTGCTGCTCACCGGCAATGACGTGACGGGCGGTCGCGGCACCTCGACCCGGGACATGCGCAAGATGCCGAGCCGCCGGCGCAACACCATCGACCCGCTGGAGCTCAAGGCCGGCGACTTCGTGGTGCACGAGCAGCACGGCATCGGCCGCTACGTGGAGCTGGTGCAGCGCACCGTCAACGGCGCCAGCCGGGAATACCTCGTCATCGAGTACGCGGCCAGCAAGCGGGGCCAGCCCGGCGACCGGTTGTTCGTCCCGACCGACCAGCTCGACCAGCTCTCCCGCTACGTGGGCGGCGAGCAGCCCACCCTGCACAAGATGGGCGGCTCGGACTGGCAGAAGTCCAAGGCACGGGCCCGCAAGGCGGTCCGGGAGATCGCCGCGCAGCTCATCCAGCTCTACGCCGCCCGCAAGGCGTCCAAGGGGCACTCGTTCGGCCCGGACACCCCGTGGCAGCGGGAGCTGGAGGACGCCTTCCCCTGGCAGGAGACGCCAGACCAGCTCGCCGCTATCGACGAGGTCAAGCGGGACATGGAGCAGACCGTCCCGATGGACCGGCTGATCTGCGGCGACGTCGGCTACGGCAAGACCGAGATCGCGGTCCGGGCGGCGTTCAAGGCGGTACAGGACGGCAAGCAGGTGGCGGTGCTGGTGCCGACCACCCTGCTGGTTCAGCAGCACTACAACACGTTCGCCGAGCGGATGAGCCAGTTCCCGGTCCAGATCCGGCAGCTGTCCCGCTTCCAGACGGCGAAGGAGACCGAGCGGACGCTGGAGATGGTCGCCGACGGCACCGTCGACATCGTCATCGGTACGCACCGGCTGTTGCAGACGGCAACCCGCTTCAAGCAGTTGGGCCTGGTGATCGTCGACGAGGAGCAGCGCTTCGGTGTCGAGCACAAGGAGCACCTGAAGACGCTGCGGGCGTCCGTCGACGTGCTCAGCATGTCCGCCACCCCGATCCCGCGCACCCTGGAGATGGCGATCACCGGCATCCGGGAGATGTCCACGATCGCCACCCCGCCGGAGGAGCGGCACCCGGTGCTCACCTTCGTCGGCGCGCAGGACGACCGTCAAGTCGCCGCGTCCATCCACCGTGAGCTGCTCCGCGACGGGCAGGTCTTCTACCTGCACAACCGGGTCGAGTCGATCGACCGGGCGGCACGGCGGCTGCGGGAGTTGGTGCCCGAGGCGCGGGTCGCTGTGGCGCACGGCCAGATGAGCGAGGACGCCCTGGAGAAGGTCATGGTCGGCTTCTGGGAGAAGGAGTTCGACGTCCTGGTCTGCACCACGATCGTGGAGTCCGGCATCGACATCCCGAACGCCAACACCCTGATCGTGGAGCGGGCCGACCTGCTCGGCCTGGCCCAGCTGCACCAGATCCGGGGCCGGGTCGGCCGGGGCCGGGAGCGGGCGTACGCCTATTTCCTCTACCCGCCGGAGAAGCCGCTCACCGAGCACGCCCACGAGCGGTTGGCCACCATCGCCCAGCACACCGAGTTGGGCGCCGGCATGTACGTGGCGATGAAGGACCTGGAGATCCGGGGCGCCGGCAACCTGCTCGGCGGCGAGCAGTCCGGGCACATCGAGGGCGTCGGCTTCGACCTGTACGTGCGGATGGTCGGCGAGGCGGTCTCCGCGTTCAAGGGTGAGCGGCCGGAGGAGGAGACCGACGTCAAGATCGACCTGCCGGTCGACGCGCACCTGCCACACGACTACGTGAGCGTGGAGCGGCTGCGCCTGGAGATGTACCGCAAGCTCGCCGAGGCGCGCGACGAGGAGCGGCTGGGTGAGGTGATCGCCGAGATGACCGACCGGTACGGCGAGCCGCCCGCCCCGGTGCAGAACCTGGTGGAGGTGGCCCGGTTCCGTCTGCTGGCCCGCCGCTACGGCCTGACCGACGTGTCGATGCAGGGCAAGCACGTACGGTTCGGCCCGCTGCCGCTACCGGACTCGAAGCAGTTGCGGCTCAAGCGCTACCACCCGGATGCCGTCTACAAGCAGGCCACCGACCAGGTCAGCGTGCCCCGACCGACCACCCGTCGGATCGGCGGCGAGCCGCTGCGTGACCAGGCGCTGCTCCAGTGGTGTGCGCAACTGCTCTCCGATGTGCTCGGTGCTCCCGCCCCACTCGCCGTCGCCGCGAGCGCCTGAGCCATCGCTGTGGCCGCGAGCGCCTGAGCCGGCGGTGTGCTCTCGACCAGGGACGGCGCGTCGACGCCGTCCCTGGTACGGGGATGAGCGAAGGTGGGGGGTGTCACAACCCCGGGTGACGGCGTGAGAGAGTGACGGCTATGCGTGCTCGCCGTCTTGCCGCCGTCGCCACTGTGGCGCTCGGCCTCGTCGCCCTCTCCGGTTGCCGTGCTGAGCCTGGTATCGCCGCTTACATCGGTGACCAGCGCATCACCGACGTTCAGGTCACCAGCGCGATGAAGGACCTGCGGACGAAGAACCCGGCCCCGGAGTCATCCGCCAGTGGGCAGCCCGCGGCGCCGCAACCGACCCTGCCCAAGGTGGCCGACGTGGTGCGGACCATGGTGCTGACGAAGGTGTGCGAGAAGCTCTCCGCCGAGAAGAACTACCAGCCGCGCGGCCAGGTGGCGGCCGACCAGGCCGCCCAGCAGCTCGGTCTCGACCCGGAGACCGGGCACGTGCGGGAGGTGGCGAAGCTCTTCACCTGCCTGTCCGGGTTGCCGGCCGAGCCGGTCGAGCCGAGCAAGGAGGAGATCGCCGACGTGATCGCCGCCGGGCGTGCGGCCGGCAAGATCCCCGCCGAGGTGACCGATGCGGAGGCCGCCCAGCAGCTCGACGGCGAGCAGCTACGCGGCGCGCTGGCGACCAAGAGGATCCTGGCCGAGGCGGTCGGTCGTTACGACGTCACGGTCAGCCCTCGGTACCGTCCGCTTGAGTTCCCGCTGCTCAGCTTCGCCGGTGACGCACCCGCGGTGAGCGTGCCGTTGGGTGAGCCGGGCTCCGACGCGGTGACCGACATCTCCACCCCGGAGGCGCCGACCGGGACGCCGGAGGCCGAGGGCACGGCCAGCTGAGCATGACCGCACGGATCGTCCTCCTGGTCACCTCACCCCGGTTGCCCGCCGGCCTGTTGACGGCCGCGGCCTGGGACGTCGTACGCCAGCACCCGGTGTTGACCGGCGCGGACAGCGAGTTGACCACGGCCGTGCGCCAGGCGGGCGCCGAGGTCACAGTGGTGGACGGCCCGGCGACGCAGCCGTTGCTGGACGCTGTGGCGACGCACGGCACCGTGGTGTGGCTGGCCGGTCCGGCGGGTGACGAGACGCTGGCCCGGGAGTTGGGTCTGCGGTTGGCCCGGCAGCCGGGGTTGGCCGAGATGGAGTTGATGTACGGCTCCTGGGATCCGCCGGGTGCCAGGCTGCTCGACGCGGTGGCCGTGCTGGATCGACTGGCCTCTCCGGGTGGCGACCCGTGGAAGCGGGCGCAGACGCACCGCAGCCTCGCGGGTTATCTGCTGGAGGAGAGCTACGAGGCGTACGACGCGATCTGCGCCGACGACACCGACGCGCTGCGCGAGGAGTTGGGCGACGTGTTGTTGCAGGTGGTGCTGCACGCGCGGCTTGCCGAGGAGTTGCCCGAGGACGAGCGGTGGACGATCGACGACGTGGCCGGTGGTCTGGTCGACAAGATGATCAGGCGTAATCCGCACGTCTTCGCCGGTGCTGAGGCGGGCACCCTGGAGGAGATCACCGAGAACTGGGAGCGGATCAAGCGCGCGGAGAAGGCACGGCACTCGGTGTTGGACGGCGTGGCACTGAGTCAGCCCGCGCTGGCCCTGGCGACGCAGATCCTGGACCGGGCCGCCCGCACTGGCGTCAACGTCCCACTCCCGTCGGCCGACGACCAGACCGACGCCGAGGCAAGGCTGGGCGCCGACCTCCTGGCAAGGGTGGCCGCCGCCCGCGAGGCGGGCACAGACCCAGAAGCGGCTCTCCGCCGCACCACCCTCGCCCACGCCGAAACCATCCGCAAAGCCGAACCCCCACCCCCACCCCCACCCGCCGGGTCGCGGTGATCAAGAGGTTTACGTCAAGAATCGGCTCGGACCTGACGCAAACCTCTTGATCAACTCGACGGCGCCGGGGCGCTGGGTGGAACCGGCGGCGGAGCGTGCGGCGGTCGGTAGGGTGGGGCGGTGGAAGCGTTTGGGGTGCTGGCTGAGCGGGTTGTCGAGGCTTTACTGGAGTCGCGGCCGGGGGTTGCCACCGCCGCCGGCGACCACCGCTTCGACGACCGGCTGCCGGACCTGTCCGCCGACGGGTTGACAGCCGATCGGGCGATGCTCTCCGACGCGGCCAACGCACTGTCCGAACTGGACCCGGACTCGCTCGACGTCGACGAGCAGGTCGACCACGCGCTGCTCACCTCATTCGTGGACCGGGAGCTCTTCGAGCTGACCGAGATCCGGTCGCACGAGTGGGACCCGCTGCGGCACAACCCCGGCCCGCTGCTGCACCCGCTGCTGGCCCGCCCGTACGCCCCCGCGGACGTGCGGCTGACCCAACTTGCCGGCCGGCTCGCCGCCGTACCGGACGCCCTCGCCACCGCCCGCGCGACGCTGCGGGACATGCCGCGCATCCACGCGGAGACGGCGGTCGGGCAGTTCACCGGCACTGCCGCGCTGATCCGCGACGAGCTGCCGGCGTTGCTCGCCCAGGCGCCGGGCCACCTGGACCGGGTCGAACCGGCGGCCACCGCCGCGATTGCCGCGCTGGACGAGTTCGTCGCCTGGCTGCGCGTCGGCCTGGCCGCCGACGCCGGCCCCGGCCGTGACCCGCGACTGGGCCGGCGCCGCTGGGAGGCCCGGCTCTGGCACACCCTCGACACCGAGTTGGGCGCCGCCGAGATCCAGCGCCGCGCCTGGGCCAACCTGGACCGCGTCACCGCGGAGATCCGCGAGGCGGCCGTCGAGCTGGTCGGCGGCCCGGCCGACGACGCGTCAGTACGTCGGGCGTTGGACCTGCTCGCCGCCGAACACCCGAACGACGCGACGATCGTCGAGCTGGCCGCTGTGACACTGGACGAGGCGACCGACTTCGTCCGCGCACACGACCTGGTCACCCTTGTCGACGACCGGTGTGTGATCCAGGAGATGCCGGAGTTCGCCAGGGGGGTCGCCGTGGCGTACTGCGACGCGCCCGGCCCGCTGGAGACCGCCGCCGTGCCGACCTTCTACTGCATCGCGCCCACCCCGTCGGACTGGCCGGCGCAGCGGGTCGAGTCGTTCTACCGCGAATACAACGACCACATGATCCGCAACCTCACCGTGCACGAGGCGATGCCCGGGCACTTCCTCCAGCTCGCCCACGCCCGCCGCTACGTGGGTGGCACGCGGGTCCGCGCGCTGGCCGAGTCCGGCCCGTTCATCGAGGGCTGGGCGGTCTACGCGGAGGAGGTGATGACGGGCCTCGGCTTCGGCGGTCTGCCGGTGCGGTTGCAGCAGCTCAAGATGCAACTACGGATGACAATCAACGCGCTGCTCGACCAGTTGGTGCACGCCGAGGACCTGCCCGAGGCCGAGGCGATGGCGTTGATGACCGGGCGCGGATTCCAGGAGGAGGGCGAGGCGGCCGGCAAGTGGCGGCGCGCGCAGCTCACCTCCACCCAGCTCTCCACCTACTTCGTCGGGTACAGCGAGGTCGCCGACATCGCCGCCGCCCGCCCGGACGGGGTGTCGGTCCGCGACTGGCACGACGCGATGCTCGCCCACGACTGCCCGCCCCCGCGCCACCTGCGCACCCTGCTCGGTCTCTGAGGAGAACCGGGCCGCGCGGGTCTCACCGCCGCCCGGCGGTCACCGTCGCGTCGATGAGCCAGCGCGAGATGGAGTACGCGGGCGGCAGTTGCGCCGGCAGCGCATCCAGGCCGAACCACTGAGCGCTGGTCAGCTCCCGCCCGTCGACCACCGGTTCGGCCTGCGGGTCGGCGGCACGGGCGGTGAAGCCGGCGAGCAGCACGCTCGGGCCGGAGATCGCCCACGGTTGGCTGCCGAAGTAGGCCAGCCGGTCGACGGGCAGCCCGACCTCCTCACCGACCTCCCGGTGTACCGCCGCCTCAAGTGTTTCGCCGGCCTCGACGAAGCCTGCCACCAGCGCCCACAGCCCGGTCGGACCGGTGGCGTGCCGGACCAGCAGCAGCTCGTCGACGTGCCCGGGCGGGCCGGGCCGGGTGATCGCCACCAGTACGGCGGCGGAGAGCTGCATCGGCACGTACAGCCCGCAGTCGGGGCACTGTCGGGCGGTCTCGCCGGGTCGGTCCGCCAGCTCCGCTCGGCAGGCGCCGCACCACCGGTGGGTACGCCGCCAGGTCAGCACCGCCAGCGCCCGGCCGGCGAGCGTGGCGTGCGGCTCCGGCACCTCGGCGGCGAGTGACGCCCAGCCGCGTGACGGGCCGGGAAGGTCGGTGGCGGTGCTGGTCAGGTCAGTGCCCCAGGCGGGCACTCCGTCGAGCGTGCCCAGCGGCACCCAGTCGGTGTCGGCGGGTAGGTCGGCGACGCGGAGGGGTCGACCGTCGACGCCGGTCAGCAGCTTCGCGCCGGTCACCGGCAGGGCCAGGTCGCCGGGGCCGGGAGGCCGGCTCCGATCGGCTCCCGGCAGGAACCCACCGGGCGGCGTTCCGGTCGCGGACCCGTCGGGTGGTGCGACTGTTGGGCGCTCTGCCGGTCTGTCGGTCACGAGCCGCCGGGGCGGCGGTCGACGACGTCGGCCCCGGCGGGCGGGTCGAACGCGCCCTCGTCGACTGTCGCGGAGTAGTTGCTCAGTGCCAGCTCCATCGGCTTCCCGTCGACCGGCCCGATGAAGCTGCCGAGCACGCCCTCGGTGGTCACGCAGGCGGTGAAGTCGCCGGACGACGAGCTCTGCACAGCGACGCAGGCGGCGTGGTGCCCGGCGACTGTGGTGTCGCTCTGCCTGATGACTGCCTGTGGGTCGAGCGCGGCTGCGGTGAGCAGCCCGACCACCACCGGCGGGGTGACGAGGCCCTGCTGGTTGGCCTCGCCGAACAGCGTCACCGTGGGCTTGCTGCCCGGCGTGGGCGGGGTGATCAGCGTGCACTGGGGGCGGGCGGCGGTCGTCGCGCACCGGGTGATGGCCTCCGGGGTGACGGTGAGTTGCCCGCCCGGATAGGTGTACGTGGATCGCGCCGGGTCCTGCGCCTGCACGATCGCGGCGCGCTGGCCGCCGGGCAACTGGTAGTCGGCCGAGTAGGTCAACTCCAGGGCCCGATCGAGCCGGGCGGCGAGGTCGTTGACGAGGTCCGAGCGGCCCATGGCGACTCCGGCGTCCTCGAAAGTCTGACAGCCGGTGACCGTGAGCGACGCGATGACCGACACGGCGAGCATGCGGAGGGTGGTCGAGGCGGCGGGCATGGCGACCAGCCTGGTGGATCTGGTCCGCGCAGCGCAAACCCGTTGCCGGTTGACGCCCGGAAATCCGGGAATGTCCGTCAACGCGGGGTGACCCGGGTGCGCGGGCGACGCCGTGCCCGTTCGCGCCGCCCGATACGCTGCGTTCAACACCTGCCTCAGCCGCACCGTCGCGGCCCACCCACGGACCGGATCACAACAACGAGGAGCGACTTAGTGGCAACCATCGAGGGAATCGTCGCCCGGGAGATTCTCGACTCGCGGGGCAACCCGACGGTCGAGGTCGAGGTCGGTCTGGACGACGGCACGGTAGCCCGCGCCGCCGTGCCGTCCGGTGCCTCCACCGGCGCCTTCGAGGCGATCGAGCTGCGCGACGGTGACGCCGACCGCTACCAGGGCAAGGGCGTGGAGAAGGCGGTCTCCAACGTCGAAGACAAGATCGTCGACCAGATCATCGGGTACGAGGCCAGCGAGCAGCGGCTGATCGACCAGAAGATGCTCGACATCGACGGCACGGAGAGCAAGTCGGAGCTGGGCGCGAACGCCATCCTCGGGGTCTCCCTGGCGGTGGCGAAGGCCGCTGCCGGCAGCGCCGAGCTGAGCCTCTTCCGCTACCTGGGCGGCCCGAACGCGCACCTCCTGCCCGTGCCGATGATGAACATCCTCAACGGTGGCGCGCACGCCGACTCGAACGTCGACATCCAGGAATTCATGATCGCGCCGATCGGCGCGCCCACCTTCCGTGAGGCGCTGCGCTCGGGCGCGGAGGTCTACCACGCGCTGAAGTCGGTGCTGAAGAAGAAGGGCCTGTCCACCGGGCTCGGCGACGAGGGTGGCTTCGCGCCGAACCTGCCGACGAACGCGGCGGCCCTGGACCTGATCGCCGAGGCGGTCGAGAAGGCCGGTTACCGGCTCGGCACCGACATCGTGTTCGCGCTCGACGTGGCGGCCACCGAGTTCTTCGACAACGGCACCTACACGTTCGAGGGTGCCGCGAAGTCCGCCGAGGAGATGAGCACCTACTACACGAAGCTGGCCGACGAGTACCCGATCGTCTCGATCGAGGACCCGCTGGCCGAGGACGACTGGAGCGGCTGGCAGACGCTGACCGCCTCGATCGGCGACCGGGTGCAGATCGTCGGTGACGACCTGTTCGTGACCAACCCGCAGCGCATCGCCCGCGGCATCGCGGAGAAGGCGGCGAACGCGGTCCTCGTCAAGGTCAACCAGATCGGCTCGCTGACCGAGACCCTGGACGCGGTGGACCTGGCCCACCGGGCCGGCTTCAAGTGCATGATGAGCCACCGTTCCGGCGAGACCGAGGACACCACGATCGCCGACCTGGCGGTGGCCACCGGCTGCGGCCAGATCAAGACCGGCGCCCCGGCCCGCTCGGACCGTGTCGCCAAGTACAACCAGCTGCTCCGGATCGAGGAGGAGCTGGCCGACGCGGCGCGCTACGCCGGCGCTGGCGCGTTCCCGCGCTACCGTTCGGCCTGAGCCACGAAAGCCTCGGGGGAGGGGTGTGACGATGCAGCAGCGCCGCACACCGGGTGGTCAGCGTCCCGCCCGCCGGTCGGGTCAGTCCGGTCGGCCGGGCGGTGGGCGCGCCACGCGGGGGTCGGTCCGGGAGGCCGGCGTACGCGCCGAGCCGCGTGCCGCCGGTCGCGCGCCGGGTGCTGCCCGTGGCGCCGAAGGCGTTCGCTCCGCGAATCGTCCGGCCGCCGCTCGGCGTACCGCTGCCGCTGGTGCGGTGAAGCGGCTCGCCGCACCCCACCCCCGTCGCTTCACCGGCCGGGCCACAGTGCTGTTCGCTGTCCTGATCGCGCTCGCTCTGGCCTACACCTATCCGGTCCGGGTCTACCTGGACCAGCAGGCCGACATCGAGCGGATGGAGGCGGCCCAGGCGGTGCAGGAGCGGGAGATCGCCAAGCTCGCCGCCGAGGCCGCCAACTGGAAGGACCCCGAGTACATCAAGACGCAGGCTCGGGAACGGTTCTTCATGGGCCGGCCCGGCGAGAAGATGATGGTGGTGCTGCACGACCCGGAGGGCGCCGCCCGCGACGCCGGGAAGTCGGCCGGTTCGGCCCCGCCAGCCGGGCCGGTGACCTGGTACGACACGCTCTGGTCGAGCGTGCGGGCGGCGGACAGCCAGCAGCCGGGCCAGTGATCCACCGACCAGCACACCAGGAGAGATGGGCACCGTGACTGTCGTACCACCGTCGGAGCCGGCGGCGGATTCCGTTCCCCTGCCGCAGCGCGAACCGGCCACCGAGGCCGACCTGGCCGCTGTGGCAGCGCAGCTCGGCCGGACGCCCCGGGGCACCCGCGCGGTGGCCCACCGGTGCCCGTGTGGCCTTCCCGACGTGGTGGAGACGACCCCCCGCCTCGCCGACGGCACCCCGTTCCCGACGCTCTACTACCTGACCTGCCCCCGGGCCACCGCCGCGTGCAGCCGACTGGAGTCGGTGGGGCTGATGAAGGAGATGGCGGACCGGCTGGCGACGGATCCGGAGTTGGCCGCCCACTACCGTGCCGCGCACGAGGACTACCTCGCCCGCCGGGAGGCGATCGGCGAGGTGCCGGAGATCGCCGGCATCTCGGCCGGTGGGATGCCGGGTCGGGTGAAGTGCCTGCACGTGCACCTGGGCCACGCGTTGGGCGCCGGCCCCGGGGTGAACCCGCTCGGCGACGAGACGTTGGGCCTGGTCGAGCCCTGGTGGTCGGCGGGGCCGTGCGTGGACGTGCCGGCGGCCGAGTGAGCACGCCGGCCGGGTCCGAGGCACCCGAGAGTCAGATCCTGGTACGGCGGGCCCGCACCGGGGACGTGCGGGGCATCCGACGACTCGTCGACACCTACACCGACGACCGGCGGCTGCTGAGCAAGGCCACCGTCACCCTCTTCGAGGACGTGCAGGAGTTCCGGGTCGCGGTCCGGGCCGAGGACGACGTCGTGGTGGGCTGCGGTGCGCTGCACGTCATGTGGGAGGACCTGGCCGAGATCCGCACTGTGGCGGTGGACCCGTCCTGCCGGGGCCGGCGCATCGGTCACCGGCTGGTCGCTGAGCTGATCGACGCGGCCCGGGAGTTGGGCGTGGCGCGGATCTTCGTGCTCACCTTCGAGACCCGGTTCTTCGGCTCGTTCGGTTTCCGGGAGATCGACGGCGCTCCGGTGCCGCAGCCGGTCTACGAGCAACTGCTGCGCTCGTACGACGAGGGTGTCGCGGAGTTCCTGGACCTGGAGCGGGTCAAGCCGAACACGCTGGGCAACACCCGGATGCTGCTGCGCCTCTAGGTCAGGCCCTGCGGGGGTGGGCGGCGAAGAACTCCCACATCAGGTCGGTGGCGGACAGCCCCGCCGAGGACGCGGCGAGTTGGCCCGATGTCGCCCCCGGCCAACTGTGACCCATGTCGGCGATCGTGTAGACGCTGACGTCACTGCCGTCCGCGCAGCTAGCCACCGTGTGCGTCACGCCCGGCACCCCGGACGCCTTCGGGCTCGGCCGGCAGCCGAGCCGTTGCTGCCAGGTCCGCATGCCGGTCTGGAAGGTCGAGGCGTAGCGGTCCTGGCCGCCGATGAAGGTGATCACGGAGACCGGGCTCTTCGGCACGTAACTGTCGGCGGTGGTCAGGTTTCCGCTGTAGCCACCGCTGACCACCCCGATCGCGGCGTACCTGCCGGTGCTCTCCACCGCCGCCCGGAAGCTCATGTCGCCGCCGTTCGAGATGCCGGTGAGGAACACCCTGTTCGGGTCCGCGTGCCAGGTCTGCACCAGATGATCGGTGAGGGCGTTGAGGAAGCCGACGTCGTCCTCGCTGCCGCAGCAGATCAGCGCGTTGAAGCCGCCGCCCTGCCCGTCGGGGTAGGCGACCAGCACGTTGTCAGTGTCGGCTCTGGCTTCCAGGCCCGCCAACTCCCGCATCGAGGATCCGAGGCCGGGATAGAAGTGCAGCGCGACGACCAGCGCGGAGGCTCTGCCCGGGTCGTACCCCGGTGGGGCGTGCAGCAGGTAGGTGCGGTCGCGTCCGTTGTGGCGCACCGTGAGTTGGTGGTCACCGGCCGCCGGCCGTTCGCTCGACGCGGACGGTGAGGCTGGCGAGGCCGACGAGGGCTGCCCCCGCTCACCACAAGCTGCGGCAACGACCAGGAGACAGAGCCCCGTCAACACCGCCACTGTTCGCCGCACGCCGGCCACCCCCCGTCGACCTCGCGGTCCACACTGGAGAGCGTTCGGCAGCGAATCAACCCTTTCGGTCCTGGGCGAAGGCAGGCAGGCTGTTGCCATGCTTCGCCTCCAGCTCGGGTCGGCCGACCTGTGCCGGGTGCGGTTCGCCGATCGGCTGCATCCGGTCGGGATCGCGCTGCTGGCTGGTCAGTGGCTGCGCGATCCGACTGTCGCGGCGATGGCACCGACCCTGGCGAGGCGGGCGGCGGCGGCCGAGGGCACTGCTGCCGCCCAGACTGCCACGGCGATTCTGCGGCATCTGCTGCCCGACCGGGGACGTCTGCCCGACTTCGTCACCCCCTTCGACGGCCTGGAGTCGGTGGAGGCCGGGTTGGAGGCGATCCGGGCCACCCCGGCGCGGCGGGTCCGCGCCGAGGTCACCCTGGCGTACGCGGACACGTCGGCCAGCCCGCTGCGGCGACGGTTCGCGGCGGCCGACCCGGAGGTGCTGGACCTGTTCGGCGGGGCCGTGCGGACCTGGTGCGACGCGGTGCTCGAACCGCACTGGGCCGAGCTGGTGTCCGCGTACCGTCAGCAGGTGACGGCTGCCAGCCAGCGGCTGGCGCAGCACGGCCTGGCCAGTCTCTTCGCCGGCCTGCACCCGGGGATCCGGTGGCGGGAGCCGGTGCTGGAGGTGCGGACGTGGTGGGACGGCGATCTCCCCGGCACCGGCCACGGGATCATCCTGCTGCCCTCCCCGTTGGCCGGGCCGCGGCCCCGGGTGCTCGTCGAGCAGGGTTACCCGATCCTGCTCGTCTACCCGGTGGTCATGCCCGCGCGCGGGGCTCCCGCCGACGACGATGCCCTCGGTCGGTTACTCGGCGTCACCCGGGCGCTGGTGCTGCGCCGACTGGCTGCCGACGGCGGGTTGACCACCACGGTGTTGTCCCGGGCGGTCGGGATCAGTCTCTCCTCGGCCTCGGAGCACGCCCGCGCGCTGCGCATGGCCGGTCTGGTGACCAGCGAGCGGGAGGGCGGGGCCGTCCGACATCACCTGACCGCGCTCGGGGTGGGGTTGTTGCGGGGGCCGTCGGGCGACCTGGGCGAGTCGTGGCCCACTGCCGACCAAGCCGCCGGACGGCCGCCTGGCCTGCCGTAAGGTTGCTGCCGTGACGACGCGTGTGGCGGCCATCGACTGCGGGACCAACTCGATCCGACTGCTGGTCGCCGACCTGCCCGACGTCTCGGCCGGGCCGCAGGCACCGCTGGTCGACCTGACCCGGCGGATGGAGATCGTCCGGTTGGGGCAGGGCGTGGACCGCACCGGCCGACTGGCGCCGGAGGCGATCGAACGGACCCGGGTGGCGTTGGCGTCGTACGCCGCCGACATTGAGAAGTTCGGCGCGCAGCGGGTGCGGATGTGTGCCACCTCGGCCTCCCGCGATGCCGCCAACGCCGCCGATTTCACCGAGATGGTGCAGGCCACCCTCGGTGTCGCGCCTGAGGTGGTCAGCGGCGACGAGGAGGCCCGGCTGTCGTTCACCGGCGCGGTGCGCGGGCTGCCCGCCGACGCGAAGGAGCCGTTCCTGGTCGTCGACATCGGTGGTGGTTCCACCGAGTTCGTGGTCGGTGACCGGGCCGCCGGTGTGCGGTCGGCGATCTCGGTGGACATCGGCTGCGTCCGGATGACCGAGCGGCACCTGCCCGGTGACCCGCCGACGTCCGAGCAGGTCGCGGCGGCGCAGGCCGACATCGCCGCGGTGGTGGATCGGGCGCTCGCAGTGGTGCCCGGTCGCGAGGCGGCCACCCTGGTCGGCCTCGCCGGGTCGGTCACCACAGTGGTCGCGCTCGCGCGGGGCCTGCGGCAGTACGACCCGGAGCGCATCCACCACGCCCGGGTGTCGTACGAGGAGGTCGCCCGGGTGACAGCGGAGCTGCTGGGTCAGACCCGTGCGCAGCGGTTGGCGAACCCGGTGATGCACCCGGGCCGCGCGGACGTGATCGGCGCCGGTGCGCTGGTGCTGCGTGTGATCATGGAGCGGGCCGGGATGCCGTCGGTGGTCGCCTCGGAGCACGACATCCTCGACGGCATCGCCTGGAGCCTCCAGTAAGCCACCGCGCGCCAGCGAGCTTGATCAACTCGCTTTCATTGAAACCGCGTTGTCTGGTCGCCTCGGAAGCCCCGACTTCCTGAAAACCGAGTCGATCTCCGCCCAGCGCACCCCCGCAGCGGCCCAGCGCACCTCCGGGCGGGCCGCGCGCCAGCCGGCTTGGCGTGTCGGGGCGGATTCGTTGACGCTACTTCGTATTACGCAGTAGTGTGCAATGCGTGGACACCACACAGTTGTTGAAGGGCGTGCTTGATCTGGCCGTCCTGGCCGTTCTCCGAGAGGAGGACGGTTACGGTTACGACATCCTGCGCCGGCTGCGCGAGGCCGGCCTGGAAGAGGTCGGTGACGCCTCGGTCTACGGGACGTTGCGCCGCCTCTTCGCCGCCGGCCTGCTCACCACCTACGTCGTGCCGAGCGAATCCGGGCCGCACCGCAAGTACTACTCACTCAACGCCGCGGGGCGTGACCAGTTGACCCGCTCCGGCAAGCTCTGGCGTTCGTTCGCCACCACAATGGACAGTCTGCTCGACGATCGGGGGATGGCGGCATGACCGTCGCGGAGCAGGAGATCACCGACTATGTGGCGCGGGTCCGGGCCGCTCTGGCCGACCTGCCGCCGGGGCAACGCGACGAGTTGACCGAGGATCTCGCCGACCACCTCACCGAGGTCGCCGCCGAGGCCGAGGGCACCCTTGTCGAGCGGTTGGGCGAGCCCGAGACGTACGCCGCCGAGCTGCGCGCCGCAGCCGGCGCCGCGCCGGGCAGCGGGCGCAACCTCGACCAGCGGGTGGCGAGCGCGATGGCCCGGGTCCGCGGCCGGCTGCGCGGCATGGACACCCGCCTCGGCCCACCACTGGGGTACGAGACAGCCAGCGACTTCCTCCGACTGTTGCGTCCGGCCTGGTGGGTGCTGCGCGGCTATCTGGCGGCGATGCTGGTCACCGTGATCACCACCGGTGGCGAATTCGGGCTGCTGCCGAGGTTCGGCGGTGAGCTGCTCGCCGGTCTGATCATGCTGATCGGCTTCGTGCTCGGCTCCATCTGGATCGGTCGCCGTTCGGCCCAGCTGACCCGCTGGCCGCGCTCGGTAGTGCAGGTCGCCAGTGTGGTGCTGGTGGTCTTCGCGTTCGCCGCGCTGATCCAGGCCGAGGACCGGATGCGCTACGGCGACTACGGCTACGACCAGACCTCTGTCGACAGCCCGTACGACCGGGTCCGGGACGTCTTCGTCTACGACAGCGAGGGACGCCTGGTGGAGAACGCCCGGCTCTTCGACCAGAACGGCAACCCGATCCGGCTCGGCTACCCGGACTGCTTGGAAGGCGGCTATGTGAAGCAGACGCTGCGGGCGTACCCGTACTGCCCGGAGCAGGCGCCCTTCGTGCCCCGCGCACCGGGCGCGCCCCTTCCACCCGCGCCAGCGGCCAGCACCCCGGACCCGGCCAGCACCCCGGACCCGGCCAGCACGCCGGAGCCGGCCACCACCCCGGACCCGGCCAGCACGCCGGACCCGAGCGGAACATCCGGGGCGACCGGGCCGCCGCTGCCGACCGGTACGGCCACGGCCACCGGCCTGCCGCCGAGCGGAACGCCAACCCCCACCCCGACGCGCTGAACCACAGTGTGAACTGGATCATGCAGAGGAAGCTGGGAAATATCTGAACGGACGAGGCGAGCGGGACGGCACCGGAAATCAATGATCGTTACGGTGTCGTCTGCTCATCAACCCCTCGGAAGGAACCCCCGTGCCAGAGCAGGTCGCACCGCCCCCCGCGCCCGACGCCGCAACCCCTGAGCCGGCTGTCGAGACGCCGCAAGCGGCCGCGCCGCAGCAGGCCGAGCCGGAGCCGGCCGCCGACACACCGCCGACGGCCAAGCCGGAGCCGGCCGCCGCGCCGGAGCCGACGGCCGAGACGCCGCCGACGGCCGAGACGCCGCTGACGGCCGAGACGGAGCCGACGGCCGAGACGCCACTGACGGCCGAGACGCCGCCGACGGCCGAGCCGAAGGCGGAGAAGTCCGGTGCGACGAAGGCCCTCGGCATCGTCGGTGCGATCCTCGCCGTCGTCGTCATCGCCGGTCTGAAGTTCGGCGTCGCCTCGGCGATCGGCAACTACTTCAACAAGGACGAGACGGCAGCCGCCAAGACCGGTGACTGCATCGCCGAGCTGCCCGAGGTCACCGGCACCGAGCAGGAGGAGGTCGACGGCGCCAAGGTCGTCGAGTGCACCTCCACCGACGCGGCGTACAGCGTGGTCGGTCGGGTGGACGGCCAGAGCGAGGCTCAGGCCAAGGCCGACACCACCTGCACCCAGTTCTTCAAGGAGGGCGAGGAGGGGTACATCTTCTCCAGCATCGAGCCGGGCAAGACGGGCTACGTGCTCTGCCTGACCAAGAAGGTCTGACCACAGCGGTAGCTCGGCATCGACGGCGGCGGGAGCAGACCCCGCCGCCGTCGGCGTACCCGGAGTCACCGGGGGGCGAACAGGAGGTGAATGCCACTGTTCCGGCGTCTTCCCGACGGCCGCGTGGCGTGGCAGGCTACCGGCACGTAGGACCACTGGGCGACCAGCCAACGATGACTGACCGCTAGGAGGACGGCCCATGGGCGAAATGGTGAGCTACCGCAGCAACGGGGGCACGAGCGAGGGGTATCTCGCGATACCCGCCAGCGGCACGGCCAGCCCCGCCGTCATCGTCATTCAGGAATGGTGGGGTCTGGTCCCGCACATCCGGTCGGTGGCGGACCGGTTCGCCGAAGCCGGCTTCGTCGCCCTCGCCCCGGACTTCTACCACGGTGAGACGACCAGCGAGCCGGACGAGGCGCAGCGGCTCCTGCTGGCGATGCGGATGGACGAGGCGGCGAAGGACATCGCCGGAGCTGCCGACTATCTCGCCGGGCGACCCGAGGTCACCGGTAAGGTCGGCGCCGTGGGCTTCTGCGCCGGTGGCAGCCTGGCCCTCTGGTCGGCCACCATCTCCGAGCGGATCGTCGCGACCGCCGGTTTCTATCCCGTGCTGCCCTGGGAGTCGATGCGCCCCGACTGGGCCGACTACGCCGGCAAGGCAGCGGTCATCCACTGCTCCGAAGAGGACGGCACCTCGGCCGACGAGGGCGTACAGACCGCCCGGCGGGCCATCGAGGAGGCCGGCGGCGACTGCCACCTCTACGACTACCCGGGCACCTCGCACGCCTTCTTCAACGACGACCGGCCGGAGGCGTTCGACCAGCGCGCCGCCGCCAGCGCCTGGGCCCGCACCCTGGAACTCTTCCGGGCCAAGCTTGGCTGAGACGCGTACCCCCGCACAGGTGGTCGCCCGCGCAGCGCGGGCGACCGACCTGGCCGACCTCGACGCGGCGGTGAGCGACTGTTTCGCCTGCCCACGGCTGGTCCAATGGCGGGAGGAGGTTGCCCGCACCCGCCGGGCCGCCTTCCGTGACCAGGAGTACTGGGGTCGGCCGGTGCCGGGCCTCGGCAGCGCTGACGCCCGGATCGCCATCCTCGGGCTGGCACCCGCCGCACACGGTGGCAACCGCACCGGCCGGATCTTCACCGGTGACCGGTCGGGTGACGTGCTGTTCGCCGCGCTGCACCGGGCCGGGCTGGCCAACCAGCCGACCAGCGTCGCCGCCGACGACGGGCTCACAGTGCGCGACCTGCGGATCTTCTCGGCCGTCCGGTGTGCGCCTCCGGACAACAAGCCGACCCCCCTGGAACGGGACACCTGCGCGCCCTGGCTGCACCGCGAGGTCACGTTGATCCGGCCGACGCTGCGGGTAGTTGTCGCGCTGGGCGCGTTCGCCTGGGCCGCGTGGTGGCCGGTGCTCCGAGCGGTGTACGGGCAGCGCCCGCCCAGCCCGCGACCGGCGTTCGGTCATGGGGCACACTGGTCCGGCACGAACGCTCCGGACGTGCTCGGCTGCTACCACGTCAGTCAGCAGAACACCTTCACCGGGCGGTTGACACCAGGGATGTTGGACGACGTCTTCGGCCAGGCCAAACAGCTGGCCGGAGTGGACTGAGACGACGCGTGGGGTGGTGGCGATGACAGACGGAACACGCCCGCCCACACCGGTACAGTCCGCCGAGCCGGGTGTGCTGCGGCCGGTGCTGGGCCTGCTCCGCCGGTGGTGGCCGGTCGGCGCGGTCGCCGCACTGCTCGCCGGTGCCGCATTGGCGTCCGCTCACTCGTCGATCGGGGCCAGTCGCATCCCGCCGGCCGCGGACAACGTTCCCTGGGTTCCCGAGTACCCGACCGTTGAGCCGTCACCGTCCATCCCGTTCGAGCCACGTGACGCCGGCGAGGCCACCCAGGCGCACATCCCGCAGTGGGTCGGCACCGTGGCGGTGGTCCTGCTCGGGCTGGCCATCCTCACCGCGCTCGGCTACCTCGGCTGGGTGCTGATCCGGGGCGCGCTGCGCCGTACCACCCGGGCGCTTCCTGCGCAGCGGGCCCGCCGTACCGCCGAGGGCACCGCCCGCGAGGTGGTCGCCGCCCTCGACGCCGGCCTGGTGGAGCTCGACGACCGGGACACCGACCCCCGGGTGGCGGTGATCGCCTGCTGGGTGCGCCTGGAGGAGACGGCCGCCGCTGCCGGTGTGCCGAAGTTCGCCGGAGACACCCCCACCGACCTGGTCAGCCGACTGTTGCAGGGCGACCCGGCGGCGGGCGTGCCGGCCATCGCCAGCACCGACGTGCTGGCCGAGTTCGCGCACGTCTACCGGGAGGCCCGGTACGCCACCCACCCGGTCGGCGAACGCACCCGGGACCAGGCCCGCGCCGCGCTCGGCCGGCTGCGCGGAGAGCTCACCGCGGCGGTGGCCTCATGAGCAGCACCAGCATCGACGATCTGCTCGCGTTCGAAGAGGAGGCCGCGCCGGTCGGTCCGCAGGCGCGCCCGTCCCGATGGCGTCCGGTGCTGCGCTCACTCGCGTGGGCCGCCGCGGTGGTCGCGGTCCTGCTGGTCGGCCTCCGCGCGGTGGGCCTCCAGGTCTCGCTGCCCGTACTGATCGCCGGGGTGCTCGCCGTGCTGGCGGTCCGCCGGGTCACCGCCCTGCTCGCGCCGCCACCCCCGCCGCCGCCGGCTCGCCGGGCCGGTGCGGGCGAAGAGGACGGCAACTACAACTGGGGCGCCCGGGACGCGCTGCGTGGCGCAATCAACCAGTGGGAACGGCCCCTGGACTGGTCCTCGAACCGAACCGAACGTTTCACCGAGGTGGTCCTTCCCCGGATCGGTGAACTGGCCGACGAGCGGATGCGGCTGAAGCACGGCGTCACCCGTGAGTCGGATCCCGCCCGCGCTCGCGTCCTGCTGGGTGACCGCCTGTGGACGTTCCTGGAGACCCCGCCTCGCCGCACCCCGTCGCCGCGCGACCTCGCGGTGATCGTCGCCGAACTGGAGAGCATCTGATGAACGACGTGGACCGGAGCATTGCCCCCGCCGAGGTCGGGCACCTGGCTCGGGCGGTCCTGGACGCGGTCGGCACCGTCGTGGTCGGCAAACGGGACGCGTTGGAGCTGGTCCTCGCCGGCATCCTCGCGGGCGGGCACGTGCTCCTGGAGGACCTGCCAGGCCTCGGTAAGACACTCACCGCCCGCTCGTTCGCCCAGGCCCTCGGGTTGGACTTCCGTCGGTTGCAGTTCACTCCCGACCTGCTCCCCGCCGACGTCACCGGCTCCTTCCTGTACGACCAGCGCAACGGCGACTTCACCTTCCGGGCCGGCCCGGTCTTCACCAACCTGCTCCTCGCCGACGAGATCAACCGGACGCCGCCGAAGACCCAGTCCGCGCTGCTGGAGGCGATGCAGGAGAAGCAGGTGTCGGTCGAGGGTGTGACCTACAAGCTCGACGAGCCGTTCCACGTGCTGGCCACCGCCAACCCCATCGAGTACGAGGGCACCTACCCGCTGCCGGAGGCGCAGCTGGACCGGTTCCTGCTGCGGGTCTCGTTCGGTTACCCGCAGCACGAAGAGGAGTGGGAGGTGCTGCGCCGTCGGATGAGCCGTCGCCGGGAGGAGGCGGACATCAAGGCGGTTGTCGACGCGGCGACGCTGCGGGCCATGCAGGCCGCCCTGGAGGACGTGGTGGTGGAGGACTCCATCGGCCGCTACATCGTGTCGCTCACCGCTGCCACCCGGGAGCACCCGTCGGTGCTGGTCGGCGCCTCACCTCGCGGTTCGCTGGCGCTGCTGCTGCTGGCCCGGGTCCGCGCGGTGTTCGGCGGACGGGACTACGTGGTGCCGGAGGACGTCAAGTCGGTGGCGGCGCCCGCCCTGGCCCACCGGATCACCCTGCGCCCGGAGATGTGGTTGCGCCGGGTCGACCCGGCGTTCGTGGTGGGCGAGGTGCTGGAGGCGACTCCCGCCCCGGCCAGTGGCGCGCTGCCCAGCTACGCCGCCGGCGGGCCCCGGCACTGATGACCGGACCGACAGTGCCGACAGCCACCGAAGCGGAACCGGCTGCCGGCTGGGCGCCCACCCCGGCGCTCGGCCGCGCGGTGCTGCTCGCCGGCCTGCTGCTGGTGGCCGGGGTGCTGCTGGGCCGGGTGGACCTGATTGTGCTCGCCGCCCCGTTCGCGTTGGGCACCGCGTACGCGTTGCGCCGACGGCCCACGGCGCTGCCACAGGTGTGGATCAGCCAGGCCGACGGTGGGCCGCTGGTCGAGGGCGGTGACGTGGCGGCGGCGGTGAGCGTCGGCAACCCGGACACTGTCGACTACGACCTGGTGGTGATGCGGACCCGCGTGTCGCCGTGGCTGCGCATCCACAGGGCCGGTTTCGCCCGCGACGAGGCCGTCGACGACGGAGGGCCGAGCGCCACCCCGGAAACTGGTGCGACGGCGCAGGGCAACGGCGGGCGTCGTTCCGTAGCGGACCGGCCGTTCGTGACCTCGGTGCCGATGGGCGCCGCCGTGGACCTGGAGCTGGCCGGCAAGGCCCTGCGCTGGGGCCGGCACCCGATCGGCCCCGCCGGTGCCCGGGTCGCCACCGCCGGGGGTCTGCTGGTCTCCCGGGCGGTGATCATCGAGCCGGTGCGGGTACGGGTGTATCCCCGTACCGAGCCGTTCGAGGCGGTCGAGGCGATGCCCCGCGCCGCCGGACTGGTCGGGGCGCACCACTCCCGCCGACCCGGAGAGGGCGGCGAGCTTGCCGGCGTACGCGTCTTCGCCCCCGGGGACCGGCTGCGCCGGATCGACTGGCGTGTCTCGTTGCGGGCCCGGCAGCTGCACGTGGCCGCCACCCTCTCCGACCGGGACGCGGAGGTGGTGGTGCTGCTCGACGTGCTCGCCGAGGCGGGCCGCTCCGGTGGGGTGGACGGCGCGGCGTCGGTCCTGGACACCACGGTCCGGGCCACCGCCGCGATCGCCGAGCACTACCTGCACCGTGGTGACCGGGTCTCGCTGCTGGAGTACGGGCCGGCGGCCCGCCGGCTCCGGCCGGCCGCCGGGCGGCGGCAGTACCTGACCGTCCTGGAGTGGTTGCTCGACGTCCGGGTCCACGCGTCCGCCCACGAACCGTACGACCAGGTCTTCGGCCCGCAGTTGCTCTCCTCGGACGCGTTGGTGGTGGTGCTCACCCCGCTGCTGGACGAACGGTCGGCGCAGATGCTCGCCCGGTTGGCCCGCGGTGGGCGGTTCGTAGTGGCGGTCGACACGCTGCCGGCCGACCTGGCGTCGCCGAAGGACCGGGGTTGGGCCGAGGTGGCGTACCGGCTGTGGCGCCTGGATCGGGAGATCATGATTGGCCAGCTCCGGGAGCACGGCGTACCTGTGGTGCGCTGGGCCGGTGCCGGCAGCCTGGACCAGGTGTTGCGGGACGTGGCCCGGTTGGCGACGGCCCCGAGGGTGGGTGGCCGGTGAGCGCGAGGAGTGAGCTTGCGAGCCCCGCAGTCGCGAACGGAAGGCGGGTGCGGTGAGCGCGAGGAGTGAGCTTGCGAGCCCCGCAGTCGCGAACGGAAGGCGGGTGCGGTGAACGCTCTGGTGGAGCGGGTTCGGGCGGCGCAGTACGCCGTCGCTCGCGTCAGTGTGGCCCCGCTGCTGGTCCGGGCCGGGATCTTCGTCATCGTGTTTGCCGGGTTCGCCCTGGCGTTCCCCGCCGAGGTGCTTTCCGGCCGTCCGGTCTTCTTGCTGGCGATGGCGGCCCTGCTGCCCGCGTTCGGGCCGCGAAAGGTCTGGACGACCTTCACTGCGTTGGTCACAGTCGGCGGTTGGCTGCTCGCCACCGACGGGTACGGCCGTCCGGTCACGCTCTGGCGGCTGCTCGGCGTCGCGGCCCTGCTCTACCTGGGTCACACCCTGTGCGCGCTGGCCGCGCTGTTGCCCTATGACGCGATGGTGGACCCTGAGTTGATCACCCGGTGGTTGGCGCGGTCGGCCGCCGTGCTGTTGGGTTCCGCCGTGCTCGGCGTGCTGTTGTTGCAGGCGACGGGGACGGGTGGGGCCGCCGGATACCAGTGGGTGACAGTGCTGGGGCTGCTGGTGGCGGTGGGGGTGGCAGTGTTGCTGGGCTGGCTTCTGCGGCGTCGGTGACCACTGCGAGGCAAGGGTTACGCAGGTCACATGGGTTGTGCTCCGTCACAGATGGGGGGCGCGAGCGGGATTACCTGAGCCGGCCGGGGAAAGATAGACAACGTGAATCCGAAGCGGATCCTTGTGGTTGGTGCCGGGCACGTCGGTCTGTATGCGGCCCTGCGCCTGTCGAAGAAGCTCAGCTCCCGTGAGGCTGAGGTCATGGTGGTTGACCCCCAACCCCACATGACCTATCAGCCGTTCCTGCCCGAGGCTGCGGCGGGCAACATCTCCCCGCGGCACTCGGTGGTGCCGCTGCGGCGGGAGTTGCGCCGGTGCAAGATGGTGGCCGGCACGGTCACGCGGATCGAGCACGACCGCAAGGTGGCCACCGTGCAGCCGATCAGCGGCCCGGCCCGGGAGATCACCTACGACCACGTGATCGTGGCCCCGGGGTCGGTCTCCCGCACCCTGCCGATCCCCGGCCTGCACGAGCAGGGCATCGGGTTCAAGACCATCGGCGAGGCGATCTACCTGCGCAACCACGTGCTGGATCGGCTCGACGTGGCGGCCGCCACGCCGGATCCGGACGTCCGCCGTTCGGCGCTGACCTTCACCTTCGTCGGCGGTGGGTACGCCGGCATCGAGGCGCTCGCCGAGATGGAGGACATGGCTCGCGACGCCCTGCGTTACTACCCGGAGCTCAAGCAGGACGAGGTCCGCTGGGTGCTGGTCGAGGCCACCCAGCGGGTGCTGCCCGAGGTCGACCGGGACATGGGTGCCTACACGGTGCAGCAGTTGCTGAAGCGCAACATGGACATCCGGCTGGACACCCGCCTGGAGTCCTGCGTCGACGGGGTGGTCAAGCTCTCCGACGGTGACAGCTTCCGCTCCGACACGATCGTCTGGACGGCCGGTGTGAAGCCGTCGCCGATGCTGGACTCGACCGACTTCCCGCGCGACGACCGTCGACGGATCACCTGCCTGCCCACGCTCCAGGTGGTCGACGGTGACCAGGTGCTCGAGGGTGCGTGGAGCGCCGGGGACTGCGCGGCCGTGCCGGACCTGACGAAGGAGCCGGGCAACTTCTGCTCGCCGAGCGCTCAGCACGCGGTGCGCCAGGCCGCCCGGATGGCCGACAACATCGCGGCGGTGATCCGGGGTCGCGAGCCGGTGAACTACAAGCACAAGCACGTGGGCAGCGTGGCGAGCCTCGGCCTGCACAAGGGCGTGGCCCAGGTGTACGGGATCAAGATGACCGGTTGGCCGGCCTGGGTGATGCACCGGACGTACCACATGAGCCGGATCCCGTCGTTCAACCGGAAGGTCCGCGTGGTGGTGGACTGGTCGTTGGCGTTCTTCCTCAAGCGCGAGGTGGTCGCGCTGGGTCAGCTGCACGACCCGCGTGAGGAGTTCGTCGAGGCGTCCCAGCCCGTCGGCGCGCCCCGCGTCTGACCGCCAACTGTACGAAGGGGCCCCTTCCCACCGTTTCCGGTGGGGCAGGGGCCCCTTGTCGTATCCGCTGTTCCGCTCAGACGCGCCAGGTCCAGGCGTCGGCGATGCGGGTGGCTGGGCCGTAGAACTGCTCCAGGGTGGCGCGCAGGCTGTCCGCGTGGGGGGCGTCGTCGGTGAGCGCCACGCAGGAGGCGCCCCAGAAGTCCGCGTCGCGGACCGCCTGGCGGCGCTGCTCGTCGCCGATGGCCGGTTGGTCGCCACGGCGGGCGACGTCCGCCAGTAGCGCCGAGGTGGGCTGCTTGAAGGTACCCATCGCCGCGCTGCCGCCCCTGCCATACGGGCCGATGAAGAAGCCTTCCGGCAGCCCGAAAGCGGCGTCGGCGGCGGTCGCCCAGCGCATCGGCCAGGGCTCCTTCGGGGTGGGCAGTGGCACCGGGACCAGCACCCCGCCCGGCGGCACGCACTGCCGCCAGTGGCCGCCGGTGATGAACTCCGGCACGGCGGGTCGTCCGGCGGTCGGCAGGGGGGTCGGGAAGATCGGCAGCAGCGCCACGCCGACGGCCAGGGGCACCAGCCGCCGCGCCCGCCCGGAGCTGCGCAGGGCCCGGTCGACAGCGAGCACCAGCAGCGTCGCGACGATCGGCAGCAACGCCAGCGCGAACCGCATCGGCAACGCCCCGTCCACCACCGGCAGCCCTCCGATCACCGCGTACGGGCCGGGGATCGCCGTCCTGGTGCCGCCGAGCACCACCTCCGGGCCGAGCGAGAGCGCCCCCATCACCAGGCCCGCCACGACGCAGGCGAAGACCAGCCGGCGTCGCCCGGCCCAGATCGCGCAGACCGCGGTGACCAGCAGCAGTGGCCAGCCGAGGAACGTGTTGTACTCGGCGGGGCCGGTGGTCAGCCGGGCGGATGCGTCGCTGCCGGCGACCGACAGCGGGGACAACGTCCACCAACTGCTCAGGTCGGCGGAGAAGTAGGCCGGGGTGAACATCCCGTCGGCGACTCCCTGCGGCCCGGCGAACTGGAACCACAGCGGATAGCCGAGCACCAGCAGGGCGAGCCCGCCGGCGATCGCCAACCCGCCGGCGAACCCGGGGAGCGCCCGGCGGGCCAGGTCCCGGTCCGACACGGCGTAGCTGACCGCCATCACCAGCAGCGTGATCGCGGCGAGGAAGAGCACCTCCTCGCCGATGAAGACCTGCGCGCTGACCGCGCCGGCCAGCCCGACCGCGGAGGTGAACATCCGCCGACGGTCCGGCCCGGTGGTGCGGGTACGGCCGGTCTCGTCGGGTGTCCCGGGCCCGGGGTCGGCCGCCCGCAGCAGCCGGACCACCAGCCAGACGATTACCGGCACCAGCCACTGGGCGGTCATGTGCAGGTGGCTGTTGGTCTGCGAGACCATACCGGGCCCGAATCCACACAGCCCGCCGCCGAGCGCGGCGGCCACCCGGCGGGCGCGCAGCGTCCGGTGGAACAGCAGGTACCAGGCGAGTGCGGTGCCGGCGAGGTTGCCGGCGGCGAGCAGCGCGAAGGTGACAGGTGCGCCCAGCAGCAGGGTGACCGGCGAGAAGAGGACCCCGAGGGCGATCACAGTGGTGTTTGTCATCAGGTTCACGCCGTCGGGCGCGTTGAGCCGGTCGGTGAGCAGGTCGAAGTCGCCGAGCAGCGCGCGGGCGTCCACCGCCAGGAACCACTCGTAGAGGGCCTGGTCCTCCGGGTTGAGCGCCAGGATTCGGGCGCCCGGGTCGGGCCACAGCCCGTGGGTGAGCCAGCCGGCCAGCACCGCGAAGAGCAGTGCGGCCAGCAGGTCCGCCCGGTGGCGGCGGACGGCGGCCAGCAGCCGGGTGGCCCGGGGCCGGCGGTTGACCTGATCGGCGAGGCGGAATGCCTGCTCAGGGGCGGCGTCGGGGGCCGTGGGGGCTGCGCTGCTCACGGCATCGACCCTAATGTGGCCAGGCCGGCGGGGTACGCCGGGTCGCCGCAGACCGGCTACGGTGACACTGCACCAGGCGTGTCGGCGCGCCGGTGCCACTCGCCCGGGTGGTGGAAAGGCAGACACGGCCGCCTTAAAAGCGGCTGCCGAAAGGCGTGCGGGTTCGACCCCCGCCCCGGGCACCGGTCGACTCACACATTCTCATTCGTGATCTCCAGGACTTGGCTCTGCCGTCTACTCTTGGAGGGCACGTTCACGTGCAAACGACCCCCTGAGGGAGGCCAGACAGTGAAGACCTCGAACCCGGTGCTCGCCCGGCTCGGCCAAGCGGCCGAGCGGGAGCGCTCCGCCGGGTACGCCCCGGCCGGGCCGTACGGACAGCCCGGCATTCCCCAGCAGTACCCGTCCCAGGCCGACTACCCGGCCGCGCCGCCGACCGTGGCACCGATGACCGTCGACGACGTGGTCGTCAAGACTGTCGCTCTGCTCGGCATTCTCGGCATCACGGCTGCGGCCGCCTGGGTGCTCGTGCCCGACGCGCTGGTCAGTACCGCCTGGGTCGGCGCCGCGGTGGTCGGCCTGGTGCTCGGCTTGATCATCTCGTTCTCCCGGATGGCCAACCCGGCGCTCGTGATCGCGTACGCGGTCGTCGAGGGTGTCTTCGTCGGCATGGTCAGCAAGGCGTTCGAGACTGCCTACGACGGCATCGTGCTTCAGGCCGCCGCAGCCAGCTTCGGCATCTTCTTCCTGATGGCGATGCTCTACCGGGCGAAGGTCATCCGGGCCACCCCGGCCTTCGTCAAGGGCATGATCGCCGTGATGGTCGGCCTCTTCGCGGTCATGATGATCAACCTGGTGCTGGCGCTGTTCGGCGTCAACACCGGCCTGCGCGACGGCAGCCCGCTCGCCATCGGCTTCAGCCTGGTCTGCATCGTGGTCGCCTCGTTGAGCTTCGTGCTCAGCTTCAAGGAGATCGAGGACGGCGTCCGGATGGGCCTGCCCCAGCGCTACTCCTGGGTGGCCGCGTTCGGCATCCTGGTCAGCCTGGTCTGGCTCTACATCGAGATCCTGCGCCTGCTGAGCTACTTCCAGGGCGACGACTGACCTCGTCCGCACTGCCGACCGGCGCCCGTCCCCACTCCGGTGGGGGCGGGCGCCGTCGTCCGCGCCGTTTGCCCGCCGCCGCCGGTCCGCCCGGGGCAGAGTGACTGCGAGGGGGGTACGCGGGCGAAGGAGGCGGCGGTGCGCAGCAACAACCCGGTGCTCAACCGGCTGGACGAAACCGGCCGGGTGGAGGCCCGGGTGCTCGGCGCCCGTGACGTCGAGCCGATGACAGTCGACGACGTGGTGGTCCGTACCGTCGGGTTGCTGCTGGTGACCGGCGTGGCCGCGGCGGTGTCCTGGGCGGTGATCCCCGACGCGGTGTGGCTGGGCGCCGCGCTGGCCGGCAGCGCGCTCGCCTCGATCGCGCTGGTCCTGGTCATCTCGTTGCGAGCGATCACCAACCCGGTGCCGATCGTCGGCTACGCCATCCTCCAGGGGCTGCTGCTGGGGGTGGCGAGCCGCACCTTCGAGCAGGTCTATCCGGGCATCGTGGTGCAGGCGGTGGCCGGCACCTTCGGCGTGTTCCTCGGCATGGCGGCGCTCTACCGGGCCCGGGTGATCCGGGCGACGCCCCGCCTGGCCCGCCTGGTGATCGGCACCCTGCTCGGCATCGCCGTGCTCAGCGTGGTCAACCTGGTGTCGTACCTGATCAGCGGGCGGCCGGGCCTGGCGGGCTACAGCGTCAGCGGGGAGGTCGGCTGGCTGCCGTACGCCATCTCGGTGGTGGCCATCATCGCCGGGGCGTTCAGCTTCATCCTCGACTTCGATCTCGTCGAGCGCTCGGTGCGGGACGGCCGAGCCCGTCGGTACGCGTGGCTGAGCGCGTTCGGCCTGCTCACCGGGTTGGTCTTTCTCTACTGGCAGTTGCTGCGGCTGCTCAGTTACCTGCGCCGCTGACCGGGCCGACCCGGCCGTAGACTCGGCGGCGATGAGCGCAGCGGAGTTGGACAAGGCCGTGCAGTTGCTGGTGCGTCAGATCGCGCACTGGCAGCAGCCCCGGTGGGCGGCGGTCGCGACCGTCGGCAACGTGTCCCGCGCCGACCTGGTGCACCGCCTGGTGCAGGAGGTCGCCAACCTGGCCGCCGACGCCGAGGGGGAGCCCCGTCGGGTGGTGCCCCGGCTCGACAACGACCTGGCCCTACCCGATCAGTTGCGGGTGGTCACGGCGGACCTGCTGGCCGCCGACCCGGGGGCCGAGGCGCTGGCCCGGGCCGCCGTCGAGGTGACGGCGACCCGCAGCGCGCTCTGAGAGCGGGGCAGCTCAGCTGAGCCGTTCCAGCACCATGGCCATGCCCTGGCCACCGCCCACGCACATGGTCTCCAGACCGATGGTCTTGTCGTGCCACTCCAACGCGTTGAGCAGGGTGCCGGTGATCCGGGCACCGGTCATGCCGAACGGGTGGCCGACGGCGATGGCCCCGCCCATCACGTTCAGCTTCTCCTCCGGGATGCCCAGCTCGCGGTAGGAGGGGATGACCTGCGCGGCGAACGCCTCGTTGATCTCGACGAGGTCGACGTCGTCGATGGTCATGCCGGCTCGGCGCAGCGCCTGCCGGGACGCCTCGACCGGCCCGAGACCCATGATCTCCGGCGACAGGGCTGTCACACCGGTCGAGACGATCCGGGCCAGCGAGGTGAGCCCGAGTTCCTCGGCCCGCTGGGCGCTCATCACCACCACGGCGGCGGCGCCGTCGTTGAGCGGGCAGCAGTTGCCGGCAGTGATCCGACCGTCCGGGCGGAACACCGGCTTCAGCCCGGCGACCGCGTCGAGCGTGACGCCGGCCCGGGGCCCGTCGTCGGTGCTCACCACTGTGCCGTCCGGCGTGGTGACCGCTGTGATCTCCCGGGCCCAGAAACCGTCGGTGATGGCCTTCTCGGCGAGGTTTTGGCTGCGTACACCGAACTCGTCCATGTCGGCGCGGGTGACGTCGTACACCTGGGCCAGGTTCTCCGCGGTCTGCCCCATGGTCAGGTAGATGTCGGGCAGCTCGCCGGCCTCACGCGGGTCGGTCCACACCTCGGCACCGCCCTGCGCGCGGCGCTTCGAGCGCTCACCGGCCGGCCCGAAGCGGGGGTTCTCCCAGCCGCCGCCGACCAGTGCCTGCGCCTCGGGCGGCAGCCCGTCGGAGCTGCCCCGGGCGTAGCGGGAGACCATCTCCACCCCGGCGGAGACGAACACATCGCCCTCGCCGGCCCGGATGGCGTGCATCGCCATCCGGGTGGTCTGCAACGAGGAGGCGCAGTAGCGGGTCAGTGTGGCCCCGGGGACAGTGTCCAGACCGAGGAGGGTGGACACCACCCGGGCCATGTTGAAGCCCTGCTCGCCGCCGGGCAGGCCGCAGCCGAGGTAGAGGTCGTCGATCGTTGTCGGATCGAGCGCGGGGATCTTGTCCAGCGCGGCCTGGACGATTGTCGCGGCGAGGTCGTCGGAGCGGACGTCGCGCAGGGAACCCTTGTGCGCCCGGCCGATGGGGGAGCGGGCGGTGGCGACGATGACGGCGTCGCGGGACGACTCAATCGGCATGGACCAACGTTAACCCGCCGGTAACATGGCGCGGAAGAAGCCGGCGCGGCGGGAAATGTCACCCTGGCCGGGGGTGATCTAGCGCCGGGTCGTGGCCGCCGCCGCGGCGACGATGGCGGGCAGCAGCGCGTGCGCCCACACCCGGTAGCCGTCGGCGGAGGGGTGGAAGCCGTCCTGGCAGAGCGTCCCGGCGTCGGCCCGGAACACCGGCCCGGTCTCGGTGGCCAGGTCGACCACCGCGCCGCCCGCCTCCAGCACGGCAGTGGTCTGCGCGCGGGCCACCCGACGCCCGGACCAGCCGACCACCTGCCGCAGCGGCGGCGCGATGGCACGTACGGCCCCGAGGTCCGGGCAGGTGCCCACCACCACCTCGACGCGCGCCTCGCGCAGGCGGTGCACCGCCGCGCCGAGGTAGGCCGCCGCGTCGGAGGGTCGGCGCAGCCCGGTGGCGTCGTTCGCGCCGATCAGGATCAACGCCACGTCGGGCCGCTCGCCGAGCAGGGCCCGGGCCACCTGGGTGGCAAGGTCCGTCGAGCGGGACCCGGAGACGCCGACGCTGGACAGGTGCACCCGGCGGCCGGCCGGGCCCTCGGCGAGCAGGTTGGCCAACTGCCCGCCGATGGTGTCCTCCAGACGGTCGACACCGACTCCCAGTGCCGACGAGTCGCCGAGCAACACCAGTCGCAGCGGGGAAGCGCCCGCCCGGCCGACAGTGGCGCGCAGGGCAAGGCCGAGCTCCGGTTCGGCGTAGCGTCGGTGCCGGGCGATGAAGGCCTCACCTGCGAGGACGGCGGCGCCCCCGACAGTGCCGGCGAACAGCGAGATCGCCGCCGCCCGACCCAGTCGGCCGGCGAGGCCGGAGGTCACGCTCCGTGCGCTGCGCTCGTTCATGCCAGTCCCTCCACTGTCGAGGTGTCCGAGGCGGACCCGTGCTGCGGCACCGCGCCGACACCGAAGAACGCCCGTCGGCGTAGCTGCGCCCAACGGCCGGCCGGCCCTCGGTCGCGGCCCCGGACCTGGACGCCGCTGACCTCCGTGCCGGCGTGTCGAGCCGCCTCCTGCGCGGCCTTCGGCAGCGACCGTACGCCGTCGGCGCGCGTCGGTGTGGCCCGTCGTTCCGGCGTCGCGCCGAGGGCGGAAAGCATCGTCGGCAGGAGCGCGGCGGCGGCCATCGCGTACCCCTCGGCGGAGGGGTGGAACCGGTCCCAGGCGAACATCCGGGTCGGCTCGGCCGCGAACCGGGGGCCGAGCAGGTCACCGAGGGAGACCGTCCACCCACCCGCCTCGACCACCGCCACCGTCTGGGCGGCCGCGAGCTGGCGGCTCCAGCGGTGCGCCAGCCAGCGCAGAGGCGGCTGGATCGGGCGGATCGCGCCCAGGTCGGGGCAGGTGCCGACGACCACCTCGCACCCCGCGTCGCGCAGAGTGTGCACCGCCTCGACCAGGTAGCGCACCGCCAGGCCGCGCGGGGTGCGGTTGGTGATGTCGTTGCCGCCGATGAGGATCACCGCGATGTCGGGTCGGCACTCCAGCGCCGCCTCCACCTGGTGGCGCAGCGCCGCCGAGATGGCGCCGACCACCGCGAAGCGGTGCAGCTGCACCGGCCGGTGCAGTCGACGGGACAGGCCGGTGGCGAGCAGCGCCCCGGGCGTCTCCCGACGGCGGTGCACCCCGTAGCCGGCGGCCGACGAGTCACCGAGCACGACCATGGTCAGCGCCGGACCGGGGAACTTCGCGCCGTACATCCCATCGCAGCGGGGCGGCGGCGCCTCGGCCATCGGGATGGTCCGTCGAGCCTGGCGGGCCTGGCCGACCAGCACCCCGCCGGTCGCCACAGCGGCCGCCGCTGTGGCGCCCGTCCCGATGGCGGCCAGCAGGGCGACGCGCCTGGCCTGCCGCCAGCGCTCATCGGGTACGACGAAACCTGCCACCCCCATATCTCGACATTATCGCGCTGGCCCGACACACCGCTGTCGTCGTGACGGCACCCGGGTGCCTGGAAACCGACGCGACGGGGTACCTGGGTTACCGAGGCCGGCCGACTTGCGCCGACCCGCCACGCTGATCCGGCGGAGAGGAGCGCGACGATGGGTAAGACACTGAAGCGCAGCGCGGCGTTCACGGCCCTGGCGCGGGCCCTGGCGGCCGGGGCGCGCAACGGACCGTCGATCGGCACGCGGTTGGCCGCGCTGCCCCGGATGATCAGGGCCACCACCAAGGGGGAGTACGACGGCGGCCTTCGGCTGGCCCTGATGACCGCGGCGACCGCGTACATCGTCTCGCCGATCGACCTGCTTCCGGAGATCCCGCTGGCGATCTTCGGGCTGGCCGACGACGCGGTAATGGTCACCTGGTTGGCCGGCAGCGTGCTCGCCGAGACCGACAGGTTCCTGGAGTGGGAGGCCCGCCGCAGCTCGGTCATCCCCGGGGGGTTGGTGCCCTGACGACACGTACGCTGGGCGGTGAGCGAACGTCTTCCTGGCCGCCACCGTCGGCGCCGCAACGAAGGGCACACCGTGCAGTACTACGACAACGTCGTCGACATGATCGGAAACACCCCGCTGGTGCGTCTGCGTAACGTCACCGAGGGCATCCAGGCCACCGTGCTGGCCAAGGTGGAGTACGTCAACCCGGGCGGCTCGGTGAAGGACCGGATCGCGCTGCGGATGGTGGAGGACGCCGAGGCCGCCGGCCTGCTCAAGCCCGGCGGCACCATCGTCGAGCCGACCAGCGGCAACACCGGCGTCGGGCTGGCCCTGGTGGCCCAGCTCAAGGGCTACAAGTGCGTCTTCGTCTGCCCCGACAAGGTCAGCCAGGACAAGCAGGACGTGCTCCGGGCGTACGGCGCCGAGGTGGTGGTCTGCCCGACCGCCGTGGCGCCTGAGGACCCGCGCTCGTACTACAACGTCTCCGACCGGCTGACCAGGGAGATCCCCGGCGCCTGGAAGCCCAACCAGTACAGCAACCCGGCCAACCCGCGCTCGCACTACGAGACGACCGGCCCGGAGCTGTGGAAGCAGACCGACGGCGAACTCACCCACTTCGTGACCGGCGTCGGCACCGGCGGCACCATCTCCGGCATCGGCAGGTACCTAAAGGAGGCGTCCGAGGGTCGGGTGCGCATCGTCGGGGCCGACCCGGAGGGCTCTGTCTACTCCGGCGGCACCGGCCGCCCGTACCTGGTGGAGGGCGTCGGCGAGGACTTCTGGCCGGAGACGTACGACCGGGGTGTCGCCGACGAGATCGTGGAGGTCTCCGACAAGGCGTCCTTCGAGATGACCCGGCGACTGGCCCGCGAGGAGGGGCTGCTGGTCGGCGGTTCCTGCGGCATGGCGGTGGTCGCAGCCCTGGAGGTCGCCCGCCGGGCCGGACCTGACGACGTGGTGGTGGTGCTGCTGCCCGACGGCGGTCGTGGCTACCTCTCCAAGATCTTCAACGACTCGTGGATGGCCCGGTACGGTTTCCTCGACAACTCGGGCGCGGAGCCGACGGTGGCCGACGCGCTGGCCAGCAAGCCCGGCGGGCTGCCCGAACTGGTGCACGTGCACCCGACCGAGACCGTCCGCGACGCGATCGACTACATGCGCGAGTACGGCGTCTCGCAGCTGCCGGTGCTCAAGGCCGAGCCGCCCGTGGTGACCGGTGAGGTCGCCGGCTCGATCGCCGAACGGGACCTGCTCGACGCGCTGTTCACCGGCCAGGCCCACCTGCACGACACGATCGAGCGGCACATGGGCGACCCGCTGCCGATGATCGGTGGTGGTCAGCCGGTGAGCGAGGCGGTGGGCATGCTGGAGAAGTCCGACGCCGCCCTGGTCCTGGTCGACGGCAAGCCCAAGGGCGTCCTGACCCGCCAGGACCTCCTGTCCCACCTAGGCGCCCACTAACCCCCGCTCCCCGCTCCCCGTCCCCCGTCCCCCGTCCCCCGCCCCGTCGATCTTGCACTTACTGTCGCCTGAATGTCGTTACTGCGGCGTTTTGTCCCGACAGAAAGTGCAAGATCGGCGAGGTGGGGGCGGGGCGAGGCGGGGCGTGGTGGCGGGGTGGGGTGGGCGGTTAGAGGGGGCGGGCGTAGCGGAGTTGTCGGGTCGGGGCCGACCCGATCGCCTCGTCGCGTTCGTCGCCGGTGGGGGTCCAGCCGCCGCGCTCGTAGAACGAGCGGGCGTGGGCGTTGTCCCGCAGCACCCATAGCACGGCACGCCGCCAGCCCTGCGCCCGCATGGCGTCCAGGGCGTCCACCATCAGCGTGCGACCGACGCCGCGGCCCTGCTCGGCAGGGTCGAGGTGGATCGCGTTGAGCAGTCCGGTGGCGGGGTCGTCCTCGTCGTCCGGGCCCAGGTGGCTGAACCCGACCAACGCCCCGGCCCGCTCGGCCACTGTCATCCGGTGGGTGTCCCGCTCCCAGATCCACCGCTCGACCCAGTACCGCCCCATCGCCTCCGGTGTCGGGTCGGCCAACGCTTCGGCCGGCAGGAAGGCGGAGTACGCGGCGACCCGGGAGCGCTGGTGCAGGGCACCCACCGCCATCAGGTCGTCTTCGGTCGCTGGGCGGAGCGTGACGGTCACCCGGCCGAGGCTACCCGGCGCGGCGGTAGCTGCACCGTGGTCAGATCCTCGGCGATGATCAGTTCGCCGTCGAAGTGCGCGCGCGCCTCGTCGTGGAACCGGCGCGGGTCGGGGTAGCGCTGGGAGAAGTGGGTGAGCACGAGTCGGCGTACCCCGGACTCGGTGGCCACCCGGGCGGCCTGCGCCGCGGTCAGGTGGCCGACCTCGGCGGCGAGCGCGGCCTCCGACTCCAGGAACGTCGACTCGATGACCAGCAGGTCGGCGTGCTCGGCGAGGGCGTACACCCCGTCGCAGAGCCCGGTGTCCATCACGAACGCGAACCGCTGCCCCGGCCGGGGCACGCTCACCTCGTCCCGGGTGACGCGGCGTCCGTCGAGGTCCAGGTGCCCGACGCGGATCAGCTCGCCGACGGCCGGCCCTGCGATGCCGTACGCGGCCAGCTTCTCCGGCAGCATCCGGTGCCCGTCCGGCTCGACCAGCCGGTAGCCGTACGTCTCGATGGGGTGCCGGAGCCGGCGTGCCTCCAGCGTGCCGCAGGGCAGGGCGATCCGTTGCCCGTCCGCCTCGATGGGCTCGACCCGCAGTTCGGCGGTCTCGTAGAACGAGGTGGCGTACCGCAGTCGGGCGAAGTATTCGGCGCCGCCCGCGGGAAAATGCACGGCGACCGGGTGCGCCACCCGGTCCAGGGAGAGCCGCTGGATGGTGCCGGGCAGGCCCAGGCAGTGGTCGCCGTGGAAGTGGGTGACGCAGATCCGGGTCAGGTCGGTGGCGGTGACAGTGGTGTGCAGGAGTTGGCGCTGGCTGCCCTCACCCGGGTCGAAGAGGATCACCTCGTCGTCCCACCGCAGCACGTACCCGTTGTGGTTGCGCTGACGGGTCGGCGCCTGGCTGGCCGTCCCCAGCACCACCAGCTCGCGCATTGACATCGCCACTCCTGCGGATATGGAGCGACCCCCGGGGCGCTCCGCGCATGTGCGCGGGCCGGCTGGACTTGGCCGGCACCCCGGGGGTCGGGTGGCTGTCGTGGATTCGCCGCACCGCTGCCACACGGTCTCGACGATGGTGCTTTTTGCCCGCCTCGCGGCGAGCCGATCACTGTCGAGGACAGCGGCTAGCTGACAGCCACCTCACGAGTCCGATTGCTATACAAGTCTGGACCACCTCCTTTCACGTGTACGGCCACGCTATCGAGTTCTCGTCGGGCTCGGCAACGGATTTCGATCACAGGGCCGAACGGGAATGCCCGGACACGGCTGAACCCCCAGTACGGCGGTGCCAGTCCCCGGGCATCGGCCTGCTCGTTGGTCACGGCGGCCATGGTCTCGGTGGGCACGTCACACCTCAACGGGGCGGGGCCGCACAGCAGTCGGGGGGGGGGGGGGGGCGCGCCCCCCCCCGGGGGGTGTGGTGTTTTTTAAGACCCCAAAAGGGGCCACCCCCCCCGCGCCCGGAAGCCCGAGCGGGGGGGGGTGGTGTTAAAACGTGGGGTGTTTGT
>NZ_JBEZFO010000021.1:0-135262 GCF_040649495.1 Micromonospora sp. NPDC048947 | reverse complement strand
TCCCCTGCTGTTAGTGTAAATTAACTTTATTTCCTCGGGTGGTGAGGGGGGGGGGAGGGGGTGGGGGCGGCGGTGGGTGGATGTGGGAAAGGCTCGTCACGCTTTGCGTGACGAGCCTTTGGTTGTAGCCCCGACCGGATTCGAACCGGCGCTACCGCCTTGAGAGGGCGGCGTCCTGGGCCACTAGACGACGGGGCCAGAACTTTTCCGTTCACCACCCTCGCGGGCGGTGCGAATGTAGTCTAGCGGCACCGCACCCGGGCACGAGCGCGGGGTGCGCTGTCGCCCGAGGGCCCGACGGAGGCCGGAACGGGCCCGGCCACGGACACGAAACAGCCCGCCTCACGAGGTGAGACGGGCTGTGCACAATGTAGCCCCGACCGGATTCGAACCGGCGCTACCGCCTTGAGAGGGCGGCGTCCTGGGCCACTAGACGACGGGGCCAGAACAACTTTCGCTCCCCCACCTCAGCGGTGGAGGAGCTGCACTCTACCGAAGACCACCCTCCGCCCCCGAAGGGGCGGAGTCGAACTCCGTCAGAATCCAGCGTCTGGAAATTCTCGCGAATTCCAGCAGCGCTGGGGTACCAGGACTCGAACCTAGACTAACTGAACCAGAATCAGTCGGGCTGCCAATTACCCCATACCCCATTGGCCCCTTGCGGCGCCGGGAGTGAACTTTACCCTCCCGGTGCCGGCAGGCCAAATCCGATCCCCCCGAACCACCCGTGAGCTGCGGAAACAGGGGCATCAGACGGATCAGGCGACGGGTACCACCGGGTTGGTGAGCTCACCGATGCCGTCGATCCGCACGGTGACCGTATCCCCCTCGACAAGCGGGCTAACCCCGGCTGGGGTGCCGGTGAGAACGACGTCGCCGGGCAGCAGAGTCATCACGTGCGAGATGTACGACACCAGACCCGCGACGTCGAAGACCATGTCCTTCGTCCGGCCGAGCTGGCGTACCTCCATCTCCTCCGGGTTGCGACCCACCTCACACCGGATCTCCAGATCGGAGACGTCCAGTCCGGTGGTGATCCACGGGCCGATCGGGCAGAACGAGTCGAAGCCCTTGGCCCGGGTCCACTGCCCGTCCGAACGCTGGAGGTCCCGAGCGGTGACGTCGTTGGCGCAGGTGTAGCCGAAGATGGCGCGTTCGGCGGCGGCGCGGTCGGCGCGGCGCGCACCCGGCGCCCCGATCACGACGGCCAGCTCCGCCTCGTGCTCGACCTGCTTGGAGAAGATCGGCAGCCGGATGGCGTCCCGGGGGCCGATCACCGAGGTGGACGGCTTGAGGAAGAGCAGCGGCTCCTTGGGCACCTCGTTGCCGAGCTCGGCGGCGTGGTCGGCGTAGTTGCGGCCGACACAGACGACCTTGCTGGGCAGGATCGGGGAGAGCAGCCGAACGTCGGAGAGGGCCCAGCGGGCCCCACTGAAGGACAGATTGCCGAACGGGTGGCCCTCGATCTCGGCGATGGTCAGGCTCTCCGGCCCGGCCTCCGCTTCGCCTTCGACGGCACCGAACGACATTCCCTTGGCATGGGCGAAACGAGCGATACGCACCCGGCCAATCTAGCGCCGCGGGTGCCCCGACCGGCCAGGACCGGCTGTCGGGTGTGCTCAACCCGTCAGCCCGCGGCACCCTATCGGAGCTGGAGGTGACCGGGGCGGACTTCTCGACTTCGTACCCGCACGGAGGCGACTCGCCCCTAGCGTCGGCTCCGGAGGTTCGTTCGTATGCCTGCATCGACACGACACCACAGAGCCCTCGCAGTGTTCGTGCACTGCCTCGGCATCCTCGCCGCCGTGCCGGCCCTGCCGACGGCGGCCCCGGAGGCGGCGGCCGCGCCACGACCACCGGCCGCCACGCCACAACCAACGGCGGCCGCACCACCACCGGCCGCCATCCCGGCACCAGCGGGAACCCGGCCGCCGGTGGCGATGGTCGCGCGGGTGACCGAGCCCACCCCGCCCTCGGCGCCACCGGCGATGGCACCACCGACCCGGGCACCGGCGTCGGCGCCCCCGCAACAGGTCACTGTGGCGGTCGCCACGGAGAGCAGCCCGGCACCGAGGTACCGGATCCAGGTGCGCAACGTGAGCAACTCGCCGCTGGAGACCACTGTGCGACAGGAACTGCCGCCCGGCTCGACGACCACCGCGATCAGTGGTGGTGGCCGGTCCAACCCGGCCGGCGGATCGACCACCGAGGTGACCTGGCGGTTGCGGCTGCCCGCGCACAGCACCACCACCCTGGGCACCGCGCTCGCGGCGACCGCGCCGGGCCGGCCGCTGACCGCGCCGACCTGCGCGTTCACCAGTGACGGCAGCCGGCCGTACGACTGCGCCACGGCCACCTGGCAGGCGGCGGCGGCACCGGCGGCCGAGGTGAGCGAGGCGCCGCCGTGGCGCCGCTACCCGGTGCTGCTCGCCGGACTGGCGGTTCTGCTGCTGATCAGCGCCGCGGTGGTGTGGGTGTGGCGACGTCGGCGCGGGCGTCGGGTGACGGCTGCCGCGCTCTCCACAGGCGGCGGCGCCGAGGGTGGCCGTGGGACGGTCTATCCCCGCCCGGCAACCCCGAGTCCGGTGCGACGCCGGCGTACCCCGCCGGTCTGGATGTTGGTGGGTGCCGCCGTCGTGGTGCTGGCCGGCGTGGTCGGCACCGCCGGTTGGACGGCGACCCGGCAGGTCTCGGCGATCGACACGCAGAAGCAGCCCACCAGCGGCGCGTGGATGGGCACCGGGGTCACCGGGTCGCTGGGCGTGCCGCTGCGCGAGTCGGCGTTCGAGTTCACCGTGTACCGGATGATCTGTGGCGCACCGGGCACCGCGGGCAAGCCCGACGGCGGCGGTGCCGCGCCGGCCAACGGGCGACGCTGCGAGGCCACCGTCGGCGTGCGCAACGTCACCGGCGACCACCAGCCCTGGCACAGCGAACTGCAACGGGCGTACCTGCCCGGCGGCCGCTGGGTGAGCACCGACGAGGCGGCCACCCGGACGGCGAACCTCGGTCGGGACGTCTTCGCCGACCCGATGGCGTCGGGCACCCGGATGGTGCTCCCACTGGTCTTCACGGTGGACGGGCGGGACCCGCCCCAGCAGTTGGAGCTGCGCAGTGGGGTGTTCTCCGCCGGGGTCCGGGTGCAGATGCCCTGACCGGTGTGCGGGCGGCGGTCGTACCCTGGGGTGCGTGACCGCCGCCCTCGCCCCCGCCGTGCTCGACGCGACGCAGTGGCAGGCCCGTCGCCGGGCCCACGAGGAGCGGGTGGACGTCTGGCTGACCCCGCACCTGGCCCGGCGACGACGCGGTGAGCGGCATCCGGTGGCCGACTTCCTGTTCACCTACTACTCGCACCGCCCGGCCCAGCTGCGGCGATGGCATCCGGGCCCGGGGGTCGAGCTACGGGACGCCGATCCGGCCGAATTCGGCCGCGACTACCGCGCCACCGCCGCCGGGGTCACCCTCGACACCGAGGGGGTACGCGCCCGGCGCGGCGAATCGATCGCCTGGATCCGCTCCCTGCTGGAAGCGACGCGGGGGCGTCCGGCGCACTTCGGCTGCTTCGGGATGCACGAGTGGGCGATGGTCTACCGGCAGACCCGGGAGGAGCTGCGGCACAACGCCTGGCCGCTGCGGCTCAGCGCGGAACGCACCGCCGAGGTCGTCGAGGAGCGGGGCGTGCGGTGCAGCCACTTCGACGCGTTCCGGTTCTTCACCCCGCCGGCCCGCCCGTTGAACCTGCTCACCCCGACCCGGGAGACGCAGCACGCGCACGAGCAGCCGGGCTGCCTGCACGCCAACATGGATCTGTACAAGTGGGCGTACAAGTTGTCGCCGTTGGTCTCCTCGGAGCTGGTCGCCGACGCGTTCGACCTGGCCCGGGACATCCGCACGCTGGACATGCGGGCCAGCCCGTACGACCTGGCGGCACTCGGCTACCCGCCGGTGCGCGTGGAGACCCCGGACGGCCGGGCGGAGTACGCGGCGGCCCAGCGCGGGTTCGCCGAGCGGGCCGCCGTGCTGCGCGACCGCCTGCTAACCGCCGTCCCGGCCTAGCCCCACGCCCCACGCCCCACGGCGTCGATCAGTCGTCGTCGGCGCGGCGGTCCCGCTTGCGCTGGGACTGGCGTTTCTTCTCGGCCAGCCGGCGTTCCTTGGCCCCACGGGACGGGCGGGTCGCTCGGCGGGTCGGCGGTGGGGGCGCGGCGGCCTCCCGCAGCAGTGCTGTCATCCGGGCGCGGGCCGCCTCCCGGTTGGCCAGCTGGGCCCGGTGCTCGCTGGCGGCGATCGTCAGCACCCCGTCGACGAGGCGGTTGGCCAGCCGGGCCAGCGCCCGCGGCCGCAGCCACTCGGGCACGGCCGGAGAGTTGGCCACGTCGTAGCTCAGCTCGACCCGGGAGTCCGCTGTGTTCACGCCCTGCCCGCCCGGCCCCGACGAGCGGGAGAAGCGCTCCCGTAGCTCCCCGGCGGGGACGACCCACCGGTCGGTCACCCGCAGTCCGTCGTCCACGCCCCGAGGCTAACCCGCGACGACGCGCCGGGGGTCATCGGTGCGGAGGCTCACTCTGCGTCGGGGACTGGCTGGGCGCCGGCCCGGCGGTCTCCTCGTCGGAGCCGACGGCCGCGTACGCCACCGCGCCGAAGAGCAGCACCCCGATCACCGCGGCCTTCACGACGACGCCACGGATCAGCGACCAGGCGCCCCGGCGGGCGCCTGGCACCGATTTCTTGACGGTCTGGTAATCGTTCCACCCGCGTCGTGCCCGGGCGTACGCCGACCCCACTGCACATCCGATGACCAGGCCCACCAGCAGGAGGACCGTGAGAAGAGGACGCTCCACCTCCGCCAGTATCCATACCGAGCGTAATATTTCCATTGTCCGATGCCGTCCGGCCGGATATCTGACAGTGCGGGCCCCCGTCAGGGCGTTCGGGCAGTTCAGCCGCCCTTGCCGATGATCGTGTCTGCGGTCTGCTGCACCTGGTCGATCGGGATGGCGAACCCGATGCCGATCGAGCCGTTTCCGTCGATGGTGGCGATGGCGGTGTTCACCCCGACCACCTCTCCCCGCGCGTTCACCAGCGGCCCACCGGAGTTGCCGGGGTTGATGGACGCGTCGGTCTGCACCGCGCTGTGCCGGTTGTTGCCGAGCCGCACCTGCCGGTCGAGCGCGCTGACGATGCCAGCGGTGACGGTTCCGGCCAGGCCGAGCGGCGAGCCCACAGCGAGGACCGGCTCACCGACCCGGGTCGCGCCCGGTTTGGCAAGGGGCAGTGGGGTGAGACCGGCGGATGCCGGCACCTTCAGCACCGCCAGGTCGCTGCGCGGTTCCCGTCCGACCACCTCGGCGGCGAACCGGCGGCCGTCGGGCAGCTCCACTGTCACCGGCCCGCCACCGCCCTTGGCCAGGATGTGGTCATTGGTGATCAGGTGCTGCTGGTCGTCCACAGCGAAGCCGGAGCCGGTAGCGGACCCGCTGGTCGCACCACCGGCCAGCACCGACACCACCCCGGGTACGGTCCGTTCGGCAGCGGTGACCAGCTCGGCCGGCACCGGGGCGGCGGACGCCGCGGCCGGGCCACCAGCACCGTCCCGGCTGGCCACCACGCCACCGGCGAGAGCACCGGAGACGGCCGACACCGCCACCACCGCCAACACGGCGAACAGCCGCCCAGGCCGTCGCCCGCCCGGGTCGCGCTCGGGCGCGTCCCACCACCCGCGCCCGTCCGGGTCGAGTTCCGGTGAGATGAACCAGGGACCGCGCGGCTCGCCCAGTCCGGTCTGCACAGCCATGCGTACTCCTCACTGTCGACGTCGGTTGTGCGTGGCGGTCAGGGCAGCCGGGAGAACCAGCGCATCGAGCCGGCGGCGGCGCCCATCGCGAACACCAGTCCGAGGCCGATGAACCGGGCCGAGATGTCCTGCCGCTCGGTGCGGTAGCCGACCGAACTGCCGATGTCGTCGTAGACGGCCCGCAGCTCGTCGGTGGTGCTGGCCTCGTGGAACATGCCGCCGGTCTCCTCGGCGACCGCCTTGAGGGTCTGTCCGTCAACCGGCACCTGGATGGGCCGTCCGCCTCTGTCGACGAACCCGGACGGGGTGCCGAACGAGATCGAGTGCACCGGCACCTCCGCCTTCACCGCTTCCGCGGCCGCCTCCATCGGGTCCATCCCGGAGGTGTTGGCGCCGTCGGAGAGCAGGATGACCCGGGCGGGTGGGGTCTCCTTCGCGGCTTCGCTGTCCAGGCTCTTGACCGCGCCGAGTGAGGTGTTGATGGCCTCGCCGATAGCGGTGCCCTGGACCCCGGTGATGCCCTCGGCGAGCCTGTCGATCCCCTCGTCGAGGGCGTCCCGGTCGGTGCCCGGGGGCACCAGCACGGCGGCGCTGCCGGCGAACGCGACGAGACCCACGTTGAACTCGTCGGGCAGGCCCTCGACGAAGCGCCGGGCGGCCTCCTTCGCCGCGGCCAGCCGGTCCGGTTCGACGTCGGTGGCGAGCATCGACGTGGAGACGTCCACCGCCACCATCACGGTGGCCCGTTCCCGGGGCACCCGGACCTCGGCGCTCGGTCGGGCGAAGCCGACCACGAGCAGCGCCAGCATGGCCAGGAAGAGCCCGGCTGGTACGTGTCGACGCCAGGCGGGCCGCTGCGGCGCCACCCGGTCCAGCAGCCGCAGGTTGGTGAAGCGGACCGCGTAGCGGCTGCGGCGCCGCTGCAGCACCAGGTACGCGACGACCACTGCGAGCACGCCGAGCAGCAGCCAGAGTCGCAGCGGCGACTCCCAGCTCACGCGGCACCTCCCCGGGGCCTGCCGGCCGGCGCGGCGGCCAGCCGACGCTGGGCGTGCACGTGCCGGACGATGTCCGCGCTCCAGTCGCCGTCGGTGCGCAGCGGCAGATGGGTGGCTCCGCTGCGGCGCAGCGCCTGGTGGACCTGTTCGCGCTGGGCGGTGGCGGCCTCGGCGTACCGCTCGCGCAGCCCTCGGTCCGATGTGCACACCTCGCGGTGCCGACCGGTCTCCGGGTCGACGAGCGTGATCAGGCCGACGTCCGGTAGTTCCAGCTCACGCGGGTCGGTCACCTCGATCGCCAGCACCTGGTGCCGGACGGCCAGCCGGCGCATGGTCCGCTCCCACGGCGCTGTCTGGCCGGGGTCGTCGGGCAGTCCGTCGAGGAAGTCGGAGACCACCACCACCAGCCCACGCCGGTTGGCGATCCGGTGCAGCGCGTCGAGGCCGTCGGCCAGATCGGGCGGTAGGGCCGCCGGCCCGCGCCCCGGCCGTTCGGTGGGCGCGGTGGCCCGGGGGGCGGCGAGCAGCGCGCGGAGCAGGGCGAGCAGATGGGTACGTCCGCTGCGGGCCGGGAAGCGGCGTACCCCGTCGGCGTGCAGCACCTGGGCGCCGAGGCGGTTGCCGACGCCAGCGGTCAGGAAACCGACCGCCGCGACGGCGGCCACCGCCAGTTCCCGTTTGTCCAGCTCGGCGGTGCCGAACTCCATGCTGGCGCTGCCGTCGACGAGCAGCCAGGTGGTCAGCTCCCGATCGGCGTCGACCTGCCGGACGTGCGGCACGGCGGTCCGGGCTGTCACCGCCCAGTCCATCCGACGGACCTCGTCCTCGCCCGGCCGGTATTCGCGACTGCCCGAGGGTTCACTGCCGGGACCGGGCAGCAGACCCCGGTACTGGCCGTGCAGCAGGCCGTTGAGTCGGCGCGTGACGGTCAGTTCCAGGCGGCGCAGGCGCTGGTCCGGGGCCAGCTCGGCCAGGCCGGGGTCGGCGGGGGCGACGGCGGCGCGTCTCATGCCGCCGCCAGATCCGGTGTCTGCTGCGGGTGTCCGGTGGCGAGCCGGGGCGGCGGCACCGCCTCGACGAGCCGTCGCACCACGCTCTCGGCCGACACCCCGTCGGCCACCGCGTCGAAGGAGAGCACCAGCCGGTGGGCGAGGACGTCCACGGCAAGCTCACGGATGTCCTCGGGCAGCACGTACTCCCGGCCCCGCAGCAGGGCCTGTGCCCGGGCGGCCGCGACCAGGCCCAGTGTGGCCCGTGGGCTGGCCCCGTACGCCAACAGCGGGGCGATCTCCGGCAGCCCGAACCGGCCCGGGTCGCGGGTGGCGAGGATGAGCCGCACCACGTACTCGGCCAACGCGTGGTGGACGAAGACCCGCTCGGCGTGGATCTGAAGGTCCCGCAGCCGTTGCGCGTCGAGCACCTGGCGCGGGCTCGGCCGGTCGGTGCTCATCCGGTAGAGGATGGCCAGCTCGTCGGCGTCGCTGGGGTAGTCGACGACCACCTTCATCAGGAACCTGTCACGCTGCGCCTCCGGGAGCTGGTAGACCCCCTCGGACTCGATCGGGTTCTGGGTGGCCAGCACCAGGAACGGCTCCGGCACCGGCCAGCTTCGCCCGCCGATCGAGACCTGCCGTTCGGCCATCGCCTCCAGCAGCGCCGACTGGACCTTGGCCGGGGCCCGGTTGATCTCGTCGGCCAGCACCAGGTTGGCCATGATCGGCCCCAGCTCGATGTCGAAGGTTTCCTTTGACGCCCGGTAGATCCGGGTGCCGACGATGTCGGAGGGCACCAGGTCCGGGGTGAACTGGATCCGGGAGAAGGTGCCGCCGACCACCGTCGCGAGGGTCTGCGCGGCCAGTGTCTTGGCCACGCCGGGTACCCCCTCCAGGAGGCAGTGTCCGTTGGCGACCAGGGCGGTGAGCAGGCGTTCGACGAGGCGATCCTGCCCGACGATCACGCGTTTGACCTCGAAGAGGGTCTGTTCCAGCTCGATGCCGGTCGGCTCCGGATCGACCGGGCTGGGCATGCTGGCCAGGGTGTCCGAGATGTCCGTCACGGTGCTTGCTTCCCGGGCACGCGCCCGGCAAACGTGGGATTGTGCGGCCCGGACCGGCCCGGAGTGGCCGGAATGGGGATGAGCCGCGCGGAAGGGTGACGACCGTCGCGAGCCGGCCGAGGAGAGCCCAAAGTCCGCGCGTTCACGGAAGTCGGGGTATCCCGGATCCCCGGACACCCCGACTTCCTGAAACCCGAGTCGATCAATGCCCGGACCCGGCCGGCGGCCGAGGTGCAGCCCGGCGAGTCCCGCGCTGAGCGGACAGGGTCCGGCCCCCGCGCCGGAGGCGACGGGGGCCGGGTGTCGGTTCGGTCAGGGTGTGTGGGTGAGCAGTGTGAAGCCCAGGTTGGCCGGCGCCCCGGCCGAGTTGCGGGTCTGCACGAAGACCGCGTTGGGCGTCAGCAGCCGCGGGGCGACCGAGACCTCGCCACCGGGCGGAATGCAGCAGGAGCCGGAAAGGGACAGGGTGGCCAGGAAGGCACCAGCCGAGACGTTGTAACCGAAGATCACCTCGTACTCGCCGACGCCGTACTTGACCACGGTGCCGCTGCCGCGCGCCTTGGTGCCGTTGGAGTTGACGACGGTGAAGACGTTGGTGGCCACCAGTGGGGTGGCCGCACTCGCCTTCAGCGCGGCTTTCGCGATGCGCGCCGACTCGGCGCTGACCGGAGGCTGGGCGTTCGTGCCGCGTGCCGGCTGGACCGCTTCCTGCGGCGCCTTCGCCGACGGCTGGGCGATAGCGATGCCCCCACCGGCGAGACTGAGCCCCAGAACAGCGAACGTGACCGCCGCCACCTTACGTCGGAAGGATGTGCTCATGACAGGTCCCCCTTGTGTGACCGTGCGAATTCGGCCGACCCGCGGGGCGGGACGGATGACTGCCCATAAATAGGCGTACGACGACAGTTGGGCGGGGGAAAGCTGCCTCGCTCACACCCGACGAGATTGATTTGCCATCAATCCATACCCCCTCTGAGCTGCGGTTACTACTCAGAGTTGCGTCGTTTAAGCCAGATGGAACGTAGCACCGGAAAAAGCCGCCAGTCAATAGTTGATCTCGCTTTTCCAGGGTGTCATTCAGCCGTCAGATAATTGTGAAATGTGAGCGCATCGCCATTCATGAAATGGGTTCGTCGGGCCCCACTACGATCAACTCCGTGATCGTCGATGCCCGACCCACACAGCGGAACACTCGGCTCGGCACTGTGCTCTGCTGGCTTGCCGTCGTACCCACCGCAATCTGGGCGGCCACCCGACTGCTCGGCCTGGACCGGGGGCCCTTGGTGCAGGCGCTCGCCTTCACGCCGTACGCCGCGGGCGTCAGCGTGCTGGTCCTGGCCCTCGCGCTCGCCCTGCGGCGCTGGTGGCCAGCGGCGCTCGCGGCCCTGGCGACGGTGGCGTTGCTCGGCGCCGTCGCACCTCGGGCGCTGGCCAACCCGCAGCCGGCGGCGGCCGGGCCGACAGTGCGGCTACTCACCGCCAATCTGCTCGCCGGGGCCGGCGACGCGCGGACACTGGTGGAGCTGGTCCGGCGACACCAGGTGGACGTGCTCACCGTGCAGGAGTTCACGCCGGACGCGCAGGCCGCCCTGGATCGGCTCGGCCTCGCCACGCTACTGCCGCACCGACAGCTCAACCCGGAGATCGGCACCCCCGGCTCCGGGCTCTACTCGCGGTGGCCGATCACCGACGGCGGCGTCCGACGCAACCTCGAGGGTTGGGGCTTCACCCAGGCGTACGCGACGGTGTCCGTCCCCGGCGGGCCCCCGGTCCGCGTCGAGTCGGCCCACCCCTCCGCGCCGTACGCGCTGGACCAGGTGGGTGCCTGGCGTGCCGACCTGACCGCCCAACCACCTGCCACCCCGGACGGTGGCCTGCGAATCCTCGCCGGAGACTTCAACGCGACCCTCGACCACAGTCCACTGCGGGCCCTGCTGCGCAGCGGTTACGTCGACGCCGCCGACGCCACCGGAGAGGGCCTGACCGGCACCTGGGGTCCCTACGACGGAGACCTCATCCCACCCGTCACCATCGACCACGTCCTGGTCGACCACCGGATAGCGGTCCGCTCGGTGCAGGTGTTCACCCTGCCCGGCAGCGACCACCGCCCCGTCCAAGCCACCCTCACCCTCCCCACCCCCTAAAACCCCACCCCACCCCGGCCCACCCCGCCTCGTCGATCTTGCACTTACTGTCCCGGCATCAGCGACAAAAGCCGCAGACCGTCGACACAAAGTGCAAGATCGCGAGAGTGGGGGGCGGGGTTGGGGGTGGGGTTGGGGGTTAGACGGGGGTGGGGGCCAGGCCGTAGGTGAGGGCATCCACCAGGGCGTGCCAACTGGCCTCGACCACGTTGGGGTGGACGCCGACAGTGGTCCAGTCCCGGCCGTTGTCGTCGGAGGTCTCCAGCAGGACCCGGGTGACCGCGCCGGTGCCATGGCTGCCCTCCAGGATGCGCACCTTGTAGTCGGCCAACTCGAAGTCGCGCAGCTGCGGATAGTGCCGCGCCAGCCCCACTCGCAGCGCCTCGTCGAGGGCGTTGACCGGGCCGTTGCCCTCGGCGGTGGCGATCACCCGCTCGCCGCGAACCCGGATCTTGACAGTCGCCTCGGAGACCACGGCGCCGTCCTCGCGGTGCTCGACCAACACCCGGTACGACTCCAGGGTGAACGGTCGGGCCGGGCTGCCCTCCGGCAGCTCGGAGCGGACCAGCAACTCGAAGGACGCATCGGCAGCCTCGAAGGACCAGCCATCCGCCTCCAGCTCCTTGACCCGCTTGGTGACCCGGGTCAGGGCGTCCGGGCTGGCGGCCAGGTCCAGGCCGAGCTCACGACTCTTGAGCTCGACGCTGGCCCGACCGGCCATCTCCGTGATCAGGATCCGCATGTCGTTGCCCACCACCGACGGGTCCACGTGGTTGTAGAGCAACGGGTCGACCTTGATCGCGCTCGCGTGCAACCCCGCCTTGTGGGCGAAGGCGGCGGCCCCGGCGTACGCCTGGTGGGTGTCGGGGGCGATGTTGGCGATCTCGGCGATGGCGTGCGAGACCCGCACCATCTGCGCCAGGCAGCCCTCCGGTAGGACGGGCATGCCGAGCTTGAGTTGGAGGTTGGCGACGACCGCGAAGATGTCGGCGTTGCCCGGGCGTTCGCCGTACCCGTTGGCGGTGCCCTGCACGTGGCGGACGCCCGCCTCCACGGCGGCGATCGTGTTGGCCACCGCGCAGGCGGTGTCGTTCTGTGCGTGCATACCGAGCAGCCCGGCGTCGATCCCCAGCCTGTTCGTCAGGTCGTTGATCACGGCGCTCACCTGGGACGGCAGCATGCCGCCGTTGGTGTCGCAGAGCACCATCCGCTCGGCGCCGGCGGCGAGCGCGGTCTGCACCACGGCAGCGCCGTACGCGGGGTCGTGCCGGTAGCCGTCGAAGAAGTGTTCGCCGTCGACGAAGACCCGTCGCCCCTCGCGGACGAGGTGGTTGACGGTGTCGTGGATCATCGCGAGGTTTTCCGCGCCGGTGGTACGCAGCGCGCGCTCGACGTGCCGGGTGTCGGCCTTGGCGACCAGGGCCACGGCCGGGGTCTGCGCGTCCAGCAGGGCGCGCACCTGGGGGTCGTCCGCTACCGCGACGCCGGCCTTGCGGGTGGCGCCGAACGCGACGAGTACGGCGTGCCGCAGGTCCAGCTCGGTGCGGGCGCGACGGAAGAACTCGGTGTCCTTGGGCACCGCGCCCGGCCAGCCGCCCTCGATGAAACCGACGCCGAACTCGTCGAGCAGCCGGGCCACTGCCAGCTTGTCGACCACCGAGTAGGTGAGCCCCTCGCGCTGGGCGCCGTCGCGCAACGTGGTGTCGAAGACCTGGAACGTCATCAGGATCCTTTCTCGGAGCAACAAAAAGACCTCCCGCGGATGCGGGAGGTCTGCGCGCTCGGCAGAGGGGAGAGCCGGCGCGCTAGGTCGCAATAATCAGGGCGGTGCTGGTCACGATGGCCACTCTGCCACCTCTCCCCCGAATTTGGGAGGAACAATCCACATGCCGGGATGGTGACGGAGGGTTCGGTCGCCTCGAACCGCCGCTCGTGATCGGCTTCACAAGCCACCAGGCCACTCATCGGTGGAAACAGCCATGCGGAAGCATCTGAACGGATCCGATGATGGCCACCGTGCCGTCTGCAAGGAGGACCTGTGCTCACCGTCAGTGACCGCTTACGTGAGCACGGACTCGCCGCCTGCGTATCGCTGGACGCCAACAACGCGTCCGAGACGATCGACCACACGTCCCACGAGGGCACGTGGTGTGTGGTCTTCGTCGGGCCGATGGATTTCACCTCCATCAGCCCGGCGGAGATCGCCGACGAGACCCCCGCCTCCGGAGTCTGACCATGGGCCTGGACGCGATCAGGGCAGCCCTGCCGGAGTACGCCAGGGACATCGAGCTCAACCTCGGCTCCACCGTCGGTTCCGCGGCGTTGACCCCGGCGCAGACCTGGGGCACCGCGCTGGCCTGCGCGGTGACCTCTCGCAACCCGCTGGTGTTGCGGGAGATCGCAGCAGAGGCGCTCGGGCACCTCGGGCCGGAGGGGGTCGAGGCGGCCAAGGGCGCTGCGGCGATCATGGCGATGAACAACATCTACTACCGGGCCAAGCACCTGATCGGCGACGAGCAGTACGCCTCGATGCCGGCCCGACTGCGGATGCAGATCATCGCGAGGCCGGGGGTGGACAAGGGCGACTTCGAGCTCTGGTGCTTCGCCGTGTCGGCCATCGCCGGCTGCGGGGTGTGCCTGGAGTTGCACGACAAGAAGCTGCGCGCGGGTGGCTACACCCGGGAGCAGCTGCACGAGGCCCTGCGGATCTCCGCAGTGGTGCACGCCGCGGCGGTCACCCTGGACGCCGAGGCCGCACTGGCCTGAGCACGTACGCCCCGACGGGCCGACGCCGCACCTCGCGGCCTCGCCCGTCGCCGTAGCGCGGCCTGTCGCCGTTTCCGGCCCCCGACGGCCGGGTAGCTCCTGCGGGGACGCACCCACCTACGCCGAGACGATCGGCGACAGTCAGGAGTGAACGGCATGGACAGGATCGATCCGCACGCCACCCACGCCGGGCCGGACCCGCTGCGCGGCGGCGACCAGGGCACGGTGCCCGGCGGCGCGCCGGCCGGCACGTTCGACCCCTGGCGCTACCGGGACCAGGCCGGAGTGGCCGACGTCGACCTGGTCGGCTACAAGGTCGAGGCCACCGACGGTGGAATCGGCAAGATCGACAGCGCCAGTCACGAGGTCGGCGGCAGCTACCTGGTGGTGGACACCGGGCCGTGGATCTTCGGCAAGAAGGTGATGTTGCCGGCCGGCACCGTCAACCAGGTCGACCACGACGAGCGCGTCGTCTCCGTCGACCGGACCCGGGACCAGATCAAGGCCGCCCCGGAGTACGACGAGACCAGCCACAGCGACCCGAGCTACCGGGATCAGCTGGGTGGCTACTACGACGAGACGTACGGCGCGCTCCCGCCCGGCACCGCACGGTGAGCGATCGACCCGACGGCCGGTGGGGCACTGCCCCACCGGCCGTTACCGTGTGAACGTGGACGCCACCGGGAACAACCCCCAGCTCTCGCTCCCCGCCACCTTCAACTTCCGCGACGTCGGTGGCTACCTCGGCCACGACGACCGGTCGGTACGCCGAGGTCGGCTCTACCGCTCCGACTCACTGCACCGCCTCACCGAGCAGGACCGGGACGCGTTCGCCGCGATCGGGATCCGCACCGTCATCGACCTGCGCCGCCCCACCGAGGTGGAGCGCGACGGTCGGGTGCCGGAGTACCAGGGGCTGACCTACCGGCACATCCACCCGGAGCACGCCGACTGGGCGGGTACGCCGCACGAGGAGGGCGCCGACCTGGCCCGGTACCTCGCGGACCGGTACGCCGACCTGGCCCAGACCGGCACCGCCGGGCTGGCCGAGGCGGTCGGACTGATCGCCGACTCCGCCAATGCCCCGGTCGTGGTGCACTGCGTCGCCGGCAAGGACCGCACCGGCATCGTGTGCGCGCTGACCCTCGCCCTTCTCGGCGTCGACGACGCGGACATCACAGCGGACTACGCGTTGAGCAGTGCGGCGTCAGCGCGGTACAGCGCCTGGTTGGCTTCGGTCACCCCGGGCGGCGTGGACGTGCCGGCGCCGTTCCTGAGCTCACCAGCGGAGGCGATGCAGATCTTCCTGGACGAGCTGCGCGCGGGGCACGGTTCGGTCGAGGCGTACCTGCGCCACGCCGGGGTGACCGACGAGCAGCTCGCCGCGCTCCGCGACCACCTGCTCGACGCGCCCACCGAGGCGCGGCCCACCGAGGCGCGGCCCACCGACGCGTAGGGACGACTGCGCCGGCCCGTCCGGGTGGACGGGCCGGCGCAGCGACGAAGATCAGAAGACCCGCTGCACCCAGCCGTGCGGGTCGGCCGCCTTGCCCCGCTGGATGTCGACCAGCTGCTGACGCAGCGCCATGGTGACCTGACCGGGCTCGCCACCACCGATAAGGAACTCGCCGTCCGGGAAGCGGACCCCACCGATCGGGGTGACCACCGCGGCGGTGCCGCAGGCGAACACCTCCTTCAGGCGTCCGCTGGCGGCGTCGGCCTGCCAGTCGGCGAAGCTGACCGGCCGCTCCTCGACCCGGTGCCCGGCAGCGCCGGCCAGCGTGAGGACGGCGTCGCGGGTGATGCCCGGCAGGATCGTGCCGGTCAACGGTGGGGTGACCACAGTGCCGTCGTCGTAGACGAAGAAGACGTTCATGCCGCCCAGTTCGTCGACGAACCGGCGCTCCACCGCGTCCAGGAAGACGACCTGGTCACAGCCCGCCTCGATGGCCTCCGCCTGCGCCGCGAGCGACGCGGCGTAGTTGCCACCGCACTTGGCCGCGCCGGTGCCACCGGGCGCGGCCCGGGTGTAGTCCGGGGACACCCAGACGGTGACCGGCTTGACGCCACCGGTGAAGTACGCCCCGACCGGTGAGGCGATCACCATGTAGAGGTACTCGTTGGCCGGGCGGACGCCGAGGAAGACCTCGCTGGCGAACATGAACGGCCGCAGGTAGAGGCTGCCGTCCTCGCCGGTGGGGATCCACTCCCGGTCGATCTCGATGAGCTTGTGCAGCGAGTCGACGAACACCTCCGGCGGCAGCACCGGCATCGCCATCCGCTGCGCGGAGGTGGCGAAGCGGGCCGCGTTGGCGTCCGGCCGGAACATCGTCACGCCGCCGTCGGCGGTGCGGTACGCCTTGAGCCCCTCGAAGATCTCCTGCGCGTAGTGCAGCACCGCGCTGGCCGGGTCCATCGGGATCGGGGCACGGGCTTCCACCCGGGCGTCGTACCAACCCTTGCCGTCGGCGTAGCGGACGGTGACCATGTGGTCGGTGAAGACCCGGCCGAACCCCGGGTTGGTCAGCAGTGCTGCCCGGTCGGCGGCGGATACCGGCGCGAGATTCGGACGGATCTCGAAGTCGAGCTTGTCACCACCGCTCATCGCGCTGACCTCCCTGCGGAACAACGGCATGCGGGACCGCACACCGACATGGCTGTGCCAGAAACTTACCCCGAACGGTCGTTAAGCGGGTAGCGCCGGTCGGGCTGCCCGTGGCAGACCGGCCCCGGGGCCGGTCGTCACTCGGGCCGGGTGATCAGGCTACGGCGTGGGCGGCGAGCCGGTCGCCGACCTCTTCGGTACGCAGCGTTACGCCCGGGACCCGGCTGGCCAGCTCGGCGGCGACCGCATCGTTGACCCGAGCGGCCGACTCGCTGTGCCCGAGCTGCTCCAGCAGCAACGCGGCGGAGAGCACCGCGGCGACCGGGTCGGCGATGCCCTGCCCGGCGATGTCCGGCGCGGAGCCGTGCACCGGCTCGAACATCGAGGGGTACGTCCCCTCGGGGTTGATGCAGCCGCTGGCGGCCAGCCCGATGCCGCCGGTGACGGCCGCGGCGATGTCGGTGAGGATGTCGCCGAAGAGGTTGTCGGTGACCACCACGTCGTAGCGCTGCGGCTGGGTGACCAGGAACATGGCCGCCGCGTCGACGTGCTGGTACTCGGTTTCGATGTCCGGGTGCTCGGCGGCGACCGCGTCGAACGTGCGCGCCCAGAGCGACCCGGCGTGGGTGAGCACGTTGGTCTTGTGCACGAGGGTGACCTTGCGCCGCTCCCGGCGGCCGGCGCGGGCGAACGCGTCGCGGATCACCCGCTCCACGCCGTGCCGGGTGTTCAGGCTCTCCTCGGTGGCGACCTCGGCCGGGGTGTCCCGGTGCAGGGAACCACCGGCACCGGCGTAGAGCCCCTCGGTGCCCTCGCGCACCACCACGAGGTCGACCTCGCCCGGCTTCACGTTGCCCAGCGGGCCGGCGACCCCGGGCCAGAGCCGGGACGGGCGCAGGTTGACGTACTGGTCGAAGGCGAAACGGAGCTTGAGCAGCAGCCCTCGCTCCAGCACACCCGGCGGGACCGTCGGGTCACCGACAGCGCCGAGCAGGATCGCGTCGTGCCCGGCCAGCTCGGTCAGCACCGAGTCGGGCAGCACCTCTCCGGTACGGTGCCAGCGGGCGGCGCCGAGGTCGTACTCGGTGGCCTGCACGTCGGGCAGCACCGCGTCGAGAACCTTGCGGGCCTGCGCGACCACCTCGGGCCCGATGCCGTCTCCGGCCACCACCGCGATCCGCGCCACGACCGCACTCCTCTGCTCAACGGGTCCGTTCGGGCAACGGTACGTCGCCGTCCCGCCTCCCGGTACGTGACGTCCAAATTGTGGGATTTGCAATGCACAGCACCCTCTCAGCTGGGACTCATGAGGCGGTCATGTCCGCTGCCTAGGGTGGTGGTCGGTGGGTCACGGGGCCCTACTGACCGCCGGGTCGTGACGACTCGGCACCGAGCGCGAGGGGGCAGATGCGATGCGCATCGACGAGCAGCCGCGGACCCGCTGGCCGGACCCGTCGGCGTTCCGCAACCGTCGGCCCGACCTCCGACTCGGCAGCCGTCGGCACCGGATCGACCCCACCGCCGCCACCGAGGGCCGGATCGCGGTGCAGCACACCGTACGTACCGCGACCGCCGAGTACACACTGCTGCTCAACGCCCCCGAGTGGCTCGGCCGCCGGGGCGTGGGCGAGGCGCTGCGGGACAGCGTCGCCGAGCTGCGCGCCATCGACATCACCTACGGCCCCAACCGACCGGAGAGCCTGGTCTCCCGGCTGCGTCGGGGGGAGATCAGCCCGGAGTCGTACCCACCGCTCGCCGATCTGGTCGACCGCTGCGCCGCGATGCGCGCGGCCACCGACGGGTGGTTCGACGCCTGGGCGGTGCCCGGCGGTTTCGACCCGGGCGGCCTGCTCGGCGGTTGGGCCGTGGAACGCGCCGCGGAGCGACTGCGCGCCGCCGGCATCCACGACTATGCGGTACTCGCCGGCGCCGACCTCGTCGTCAGGGGCCGCGCGCCGCACGGCGGACCCTGGCGGGTCGCGGTACACCACCCGACGGCACCCGAGCGCGCGCCGCTGGTGCTGGAGATGACCGCCGGCGCGATCGGCACCTCGGGGGTGACCGGGCGGCAGGGGCACGTGGTGGACCCGCACACCGGCGAGCCGGCCGATCACCTCGTCGCCGCCACAGTGGTCGGCCCCGACCTGACGATCGCCGACGCCTACGCCACGGCGCTCTACGCCGCCGGCCCTACCGGCCTGGCGTGGTTCCGGGGCAACTCCGACTATCGCGCGCTCTTCGCGCACCGTCGCTGAGCCGGTCGGGCCCGCGATCGGCCCCCACGGTCTCGGCAACGACAGTGGGGGCCGGTCAGCGACGAGTGCGCGTGGCTCGCACAACCGAGGGGTGCGGACCGGTCGGGCCGGACGTCGACCGCGCCACCCGAAGACGGGCCGGCGCCTCGAACTCGGCCAGTGACCGCAGTGCGTACGCTAGCGAATCGACGCAACTCGACGCAAGAGTCTCCACACCGGACCGTCGTGGCCGGAGACTGCGGTGATCGGTGGTTGACCGGCGGCGAGGCAGTTTCGACATGCTGAACGGCGGATGGCACGCTATCCGCCGTGAGTTTCGATCTGAGCGTGTGGGCCCTGGAGGACGGGGCGACGCCCGAGGACGTGCGGACAGCGGTCAGCGGTTGCCGGCAGGGGCGGCACGTGGACCGCTACCCCGATCCCCGGGTGGTCAGCTTCTACCGGGCGATCACCGCCTCCTATCCGGACCGTCACCCCGGCCCGAACAGCCCGTGGGCGGTGGCGCCGCTGCACGCGGCCCACGACCACGTCGAGCTGAACCTGCACCCGACCTGCGCGGACCAGGTGCTACTGGACATCGAGCGGCTGGCCGGCGAGCACGGGCTGATGCTCTTCGACCCGCAGGACGGCTCGGTCTACCCGCCGCCGGCGCGGCTGCACGGCTGACCTGACCGGCGGCACGGACGGGAAATGACGAGGGGCCCGGCGAATCGCCAGGCCCCCCACGGTGTTTGTCGTCTACTACTCGTCGCGCAGGTCGGCGGCGCTGGCCGCCGTGGCGCCGATCGACTCGGCGGCCGAGGTGAGCAGGTCGGCGCCGAGCGCCTGGTCGACGGTGAGCGTCATCAGCGTCTCACCGCCCGCCTCCCGACGAGCCACCTGCATGGCGGCGATGTTGATGCCCGACTCGCCGAGCAGGGTACCGACAGTGCCGACCACACCGGGCCGGTCGGCGTAGCGCAGGAAGAGCAGGATGCCTTCCGCTCCGATCTCCACGTCGAAGCCGTCCACCTCGGTCAGCTTCAGCACGTCCCGAGCGCCGGAGTGGGTGACAGTGCCGGAGACACTGACCGTCCGGCCGTCCGGCAACGCGCCGCGCACAGTGACCAGGGTCGGCTGCTCGGCAGTCTCGGCCAGCGTGGCCAGGGCGACCTCGACGCCACGCTCGGCGGCCAGGTGCGGGGCGTTGACGTAGGTGACCTGCTCCTCGACCACGGAGCTGAACAGGCCCTTGGTGGCGGCCAGCTTGAGCACCGACACGTCGTGGCTGACGATCTCACCGCGGACCTCGACAGTGACGCTGGCGGCGACCCCACCGGCGACCGCGGTGAACGCCCGACCCAGCTTCTCCGCCAGCGGCAGCAGCGGCCGAACGTCCTCGGCGACCACACCGCCGGCCTGCACGTTCACCGCGTCCGGGACGAACTCGCCCTGCAACGCCAGCTTGACGCTCTTGGCCACGGCCAGACCGGCCTTGTCCTGCGCCTCGTGGGTGGAGGCGCCCAGGTGCGGGGTCGCCACCACGTTGTCGAAGGCGAACAGCGGCGACGAGGTGCACGGCTCCTTGCTGTACACGTCGACACCGGCGCCGGCGACCCGACCCTCGGCGATGGCGTCCGCGAGCGCCTGCTCGTCGACCAGCCCACCACGGGCGGCGTTGATGATGCGAACCCCGGGCTTGACGAGCGCCAGCTCCTTCTCACCGATCAGGCCCACCGTCTCCGGCGTCTTCGGCAGGTGGATGGAGATGAAGTCGCTCTCCCGCAGCAGCTCCTCCAGGCCGACCAGGCGGACGCCGAGCTGCGCCGCGCGGGCCGGCTGGATGTACGGGTCGTACGCGATCAGCCGGGTGCCGAACGCGGCGATGCGGGACGCGAAGAGCACCCCGATCCGCCCGAGGCCGACCACGCCGACAGTCTTGCCCTGCACCTCGACGCCGGTGTACTTCGACCGCTTCCACTCCCCCGCCTTGAGCGCGGAACTGGCGCTCGCGGTGTTACGGGCGACGGCGAGCAGCAACGCGACGGCCTGCTCGGCGGCGGAGACGATGTTGGAGGTGGGCGCGTTGACGACCATGACGCCCCGCGCGGTGGCGGCCGGCACCTCGACGTTGTCCAGCCCGACGCCCGCCCGGGCGACCACCTTGAGGCGCGGCGCGGCGGCGACAGCCTCAGCGTCGATCTGGGTCGCGCTGCGCACGATGACGGCGTCGGCCTCGGAGAGCGCCGAGAGCAGGGCCGGACGGTCGGTGCCGTCGACGTGACGGACGTCGAAGTCGTGGGCGAGCACCTCGATGGCGGCGGGGGCGAGTTCTTCGGCGATCAGTACGACAGGATTCATCGGTCCTCGTAGAGGTCGTGTTTGCGATCGGCCCGGGCGGCGGGGCGCCGCACTGCGCCCTGCGCTGATCCGTGCCGTGGCCGTCAGGTGCCGGCTGCTGCACCTACAGGCGATCGTAGGGGCCGCGCTGGTCGGCGTGTTCCGGTCTTCGGGGTGAGTGCCCTCACACGCCCGGTCAGGCGACGGACATCGGTCGTTCACCGCACCGACACTGTTGCTCCGGCCGCGCCGAGCACCCGGCGGCGTCGGTCACCCGGTCACTGCGGGAGAGTCGTGGCGCACGAGCGCTGCCGCCCGACGTATCGACGGGCGGCAGCATGCCGGGCAGCCCCGGGGCGGCGCTGGGGAGAGCGCCGACCCGGGGGCTGTCGGTGGATCGTCGTTCGGACGGGTCAGGCGGTCTCGGTGATCGGACGGTCGACCCAGCTCATCATGCCGCGCAGCTTCTTGCCGGTCTCCTCGATCGGGTGCGCCGCACCCTCGGCCTGCCACTTGGTGAAGTTGGGCCGGCCGGCCTCGTCCTCGGCGACCCACTCGCGGGCGAACTCGCCGGACTGGATCTCACCCAGGATCTTGCGCATCTCGTCCTTGACCCGGGAGTCGATGATGCGCGAGCCACGGGAGAGGTCGCCGTACTCGGCGGTGTCGGAGATGCTGTAGCGCATCTTCGCGATGCCGCCCTCGTACATGAGGTCGACGATCAGCTTCAGCTCGTGCAGGCACTCGAAGTAGGCGACCTCCGGGGCGTAGCCCGCCTCGGTGAGCACCTCGAACCCGGTCTGCACCAGCGCCGAGGCGCCGCCGCAGAGCACCGCCTGCTCGCCGAAGAGGTCGGTCTCGGTCTCCTCGGTGAAGGTGGTCTTGATCGCGCCGGCCCGGGTGCCGCCGATCCCCTTGGCGTACGCGAGCGCGAGTGCGAGCGCGTTGCCGCTGGCGTCCTGCTCGACGGCGACGAGACAGGGCACGCCCTTGCCGTCGCTGTACTGGCGGCGGACCAGGTGGCCGGGGCCCTTGGGCGCGACCATCGCCACGTCCACCTCGGCCGGCGGCTTGATCAGGCCGTACCGGATGTTGAAGCCGTGGCCGAAGAAGATCGCCTTGCCCGGGGCGAGGTGCGGGGCGATCGACTCCGCGTAGATCCCGCGCTGGGCGGTGTCCGGTGCGAGCACCATGATCACATCGGCCTCGGCGGCGGCCTGTGCGGGCGTGACCACCCGCAGGCCCTGCTCCTCAGCCTTGGGACGGCTCTTCGAGCCCTCCGGCAGACCGATCACCACGTCGACGCCGGAGTCGCGCAGCGACAGCGCGTGGGCGTGGCCCTGGCTGCCGTAACCGATCACCGCGACCTTCTTGGCCTGGATCAGGCCGAGGTCGGCATCGTCGTCGTAGTACACCTCAACGCTCATGAGAACTTCCCTTTCGTACGACGGCCGGGGCGGCCCGTCGTGGTCTGTGCGGATGAATTCGCCGGACGGCCGGCCGAGGGCCGACCAGCGGCGGGTCAGGCGGCCCGCAGCGCGGGACCGGCGGTGATCGAACGCGAGCCGCGCCCGATGGCCACCAGCCCGGACTGCACCATTTCCTTGATGCCGAAGGCCTCAAGGTCGCGGAGCAGCGCGTCGAGCTTGTCAGGGGTGCCGGTGGCCTCGATGGTCAGCGTGTCCGGTGCGACGTCGACCACCCGGGCGCGGAACAGGTTGACGGTCTCCAGCACCTGTGACCGCGCGGACCGGTCGGCGCGAACCTTCACCAGCAGCAACTCCCGCGCGACCGAGACCTGGGGGTCCAGCTCAACGATCTTGAGCACGTTGACAAGCTTGTTCAGCTGCTTGGTGACCTGCTCCAGCGGGGACGACTCCGCGTTGACCACGATGGTGATCCGGGAGACGTCCGGGTTCTCGGTCTCGCCGACGGCGAGGCTGTCGATGTTGAACCCGCGCCGGGAGAACAGGCCGGAGACCCGGGCGAGCACGCCCGGCTTGTTCTCCACAAGCACGGACAGCGTGTGCATCGTCATTAAATGTCATCCTCGTCGAAGGCCGGGCGGACGCCACGGGCGAACATGATCTCGTCGTTGCTGGTGCCGGCGGCGACCATCGGCCAGACCATCGCGTCCTTGCCGACCACGAAGTCGATCACCACGGGCGCGTCGTTGATCTCCATGGCGGCGGCGATGGTCTTGTCCACGTCATCCGCGCTCTCGCAGCGCAGCCCGATGCAGCCCAGGGCCTCGGCGAGCTTGACGAAGTCGGGGATGCGGTGCTTGTGGGTGCCGAGCTCGGTGTTGGAGTAACGCTCGTTGTAGAAGAGCGTCTGCCACTGCCGGACCATGCCGAGATTGCCGTTGTTGATGACGGCGATCTTGACCGGGATGCCCTCCAACGCGCAGGTGGCCAACTCCTGGTTGGTCATCTGGAAGCAGCCGTCCCCGTCCACCGCCCAGACCACGGTGTCCGGCTTGCCGACCTTGGCGCCCATCGCCGCGGGCACCGCGTAGCCCATGGTGCCGAGGCCGCCGGAATTCAACCAGGTGTACGGCTTCTCGTAGGAGATGAACTGCGACGCCCACATCTGGTGCTGGCCCACCCCGGCCACGAAGATCGCGTCCGGGCCGACGATCTCACCCAGCCGCTTGATCACGTACTGCGGGGACAGGGTCCCGTCGACCGGCTCGTCGTAGCCCAGCGGGTAACGGGTGCGCAGGTCGTTCAGCTGCGTCCACCAGTCACCGAGGTCGGCGGTGCGCCCCGCCGCCCGCTCGGCGGTCACCGCGGCGATCAGCTCGTCGATGACGTGCTTGGCGTCGCCGACGATCGGGACGTCCACGTGCCGGTTCTTGCCGATCTCGGCGGGGTCGATGTCCGCGTGCACCACTGCCGCGTCCGGGGCGAACGAATCCAGTTTGCCGGTGACCCGGTCGTCGAAACGTGCGCCCAGCGCGACGATCAGATCCGCCTTCTGCAGGCCGTAGACAGCGGCGACAGTGCCGTGCATGCCGGGCATCCCCAGGTGCTGCTGATGCGAGTCGGGGAACGCCCCGAGCGCCATCAGCGTGGTGACGACCGGGATGCCGGTCAGCTCGGCCAGCCGGCGCAGCCCGTCGGTGGCACCGGCCTTGAGCACCCCGCCGCCGACGTAGAGCACCGGCCGTCGGGCCGCGGCCATCAACCGCGCCGCCTCCCGGATCTGCTTGCCGTGCGGGTGCAGGGTGGGCCGGTAGCCGGGCAGGTCCAGGGTGGGCGGCCAGGAGAAGGTGGTCGGCGCCTGGAGCACGTCCTTGGGGATGTCGACCAGCACCGGGCCTGGTCGCCCGCTGCTGGCCAGGTGGAACGCCTCGGCCAGCACCCGGGGGATCTCCTCGGCGTTCTGCACGAGGAAGTTGTGCTTGGTGATCGGCAGGGTGATGCCCTGGATGTCCGCTTCCTGGAAGCCGTCGGTGCCGATCAACGGGCTGGCCACCTGCCCGGTGATCGCCACCATCGCCACCGAGTCCATGTACGCGTCGGCGATCGGGGTGACCAGGTTCGTCGCACCCGGGCCGGAGGTGGCGATGCAGACGCCGACCTTGCCGGTGGCCTGCGCGTAGCCGGTCGCCGCGTGCCCCGCGCCCTGCTCGTGCCGCACCAGGATGTGCCGGACCGTCGAGTCGTAGAGCGGGTCGTACGCCGGCAGGATCGCGCCGCCCGGAATGCCGAAGACGACGTCGACCTCGAGCGCCTCAAGGGACCGCACGAGCGAGCCGGCCCCGGAGATCGGGGTCGCGGCGGCGGGCCGTACCGCCGGGACGGCCGGGGTGGCCGTGCGTGTGGCGGCCTGGTCGACGTCGAGGGTCGGGTCGGCGGCCGCGCGGGCCCGGCGGGCGGTGTGGGCGAGGGTCTCGGGCGTGGGTCTCGTCATGGCGGTTCTGGCCTTCGGCTGGAGTGGCTGGTGGCTAGTCAAGCGATGCGACGCGGGCGGGGCCCGCCTCGCCAGGTTCCGATGGCAATAAAAACGGCCCTCGTGCAGATGCACGGGGCCAGCGCACTCTCGGTGAGGGAGAGTGCGCTCAGGTAAGTACTCGCAGCGACCGGTACGACGACATGCGGCTAAGCCTGACGCATCTCACGCGATGAGTCAACTGATCCCACATGTTGGTTAACGGGGGTCGGCGCGTCGGCCCGCGACGCGCCATCGCCAGGCGGGGTGAGCTGCTCGGACCCGCCCGCAGCACGCCGTGGCGCGGGCACCGGAGCGGGACGCGCGCCTGGTGACGTGGCCGCCTCCAGCATCGCCTCCAGGTGCTCGGCCGGCACTCCCCAACCGAAGAGCGCGCCCTGGCCGAAGCGGCAACCGGCCGCCACCACCGCGGCCAACTCGGTCGGAGTGGTCACCCCCTCGGCGATCACCTCCAGCCCCAACTGGTGACCCAGGCGCATGACGATGTCGACCATCGGGGCGAACGCCGGGCCGTCCTGGCCCACCGGGCGGACCGGCTCGTGCTCGGCGACCAGACTGTGGTCGATCTTGAGGATGTCGATCGGCAACCGGCGCAGCTGCCCCAGCGACGAGTAGCCGGCCCCGAAGTCGTCCAGCGCGATCCGGACACCTGTCAACCGCAGCGCGGTGAGCCGCCGGATCAGCTCGTCCAGGTCGGTGGCGACGGCGTGCTCGGTGACCTCCAGCACCAGCCGCTGCGGCGGCACGTGGTGGGCGCGCAGCGCCTCGGCGACCTGGACCACGTACTCCGGGGCGTGCAGCTCGCGCGGGGAGACGTTCACCGACACCCACACGTCGTGCCCGTCCGCCAGCCACCGGGAGAGCTGGTAACAGGCCTGGTGCAGCACCCAGGCGCCGAGCGGGGCGATCATGCCGCACTCCTCGGCGAGCGGGATGAACTCGTCCGGACGCACGTTGCCCAGCTCGGGATGGTGCCAGCGGAGCAGCGCCTCGGCGCCGACCGGCCGCACCGACGGCAGCGACGCCACCGGCTGGAACGCCAACCGCAGCTCGTCGCGGTCGATCGCCCCGCGCAGCTCGTGCTCCACAGTCGTACGACGGCGCAGCAGTTTGTCGTACGCGGCGTCGTACCGCTCGATCCGGTTCTTGCCACGCTGCTTGGCGTAGCGCAACGCCAGGTCGGCGTGGCGCAGCAGCAACTCCACGTCGGGCTCGTCGGCCCAGTCGGCCACCCCGATGCTCACCGACAGGAAGACCGGCCCCTCCGGCTGGTCGTAGGGTCGGTTGAGCACCCCGAGGAGCCGTTCGGCGACGCGGTCCGCCTCGACCGGCCGGCCCTGCATGAGTACGGCGAACTCGTCGCCACCCAGCCGGGCGGCCACGTCGCCGGGGCGCAGGTTGCCGCGCAGCCGCCGGCCCACCTCGGCCAGCACGGCGTCGCCCACGTCGTGGCCCCGCATGTCGTTGACGTTCTTGAAGCCGTCCAGGTCCAGACCGAGCAGCACACACGGGTTGTGATCGGCGGCGTTGCGGTGCAGGGCCCGGAGCAGCCCGCGCCGGTTGGCCAACGACGTCAGCGGATCGGTGTGCGCCAGCTCCCGGAAGTGCGCCTCCCGCTCGGCCAGCCGGCTCGCGTAACCCCTGACGTCGCGAAGGGTGAGGTACTGCCGTGCCACCAGGGCGAAGCCCTCCACGCTGCCGGCCACGATGCCCAGCGCCGTGAACCGGCCGTCCTGGGCGAGGTGGTACATGGCCGAGGCAGCCATCGCCAGCATCGGGGCGATCGCGTACTCGCCGTCGCTACCGACCAGGTCCAGGTCGATCTGCCCCGGCCGGTCGGCCCGGTACACAGCGAGCGCGATGGTCAGCAGACCGGCGGCGAGCACCGCCGCACCGGTCAACGCCATGGTCGGCCCGGCCTGACAGAGCCCGGCGCTGAGGCCCAGCCCGCCGCAGGTCACCGCGCTGATGCCGGCGCCCAGCGCGGCGAGCCGTCGACGTGGTGTGGCGGCCCGGAAGACGACGATCACGACGAGCCCGGCACCGAGAGCCGCACTCACAGTGGCCACCAGGATGGCCGGGCAGGCCATCGGGGTGGCGGCACCGAGCAACCGGGTGGGCTCGGAGAAGAGCACCCAACCGACGAACCACAGCGCCGCCGCCATGACCAACCCGTCCAGGGCGAGTCGAGCAGTTCCGGCCGCTGTGGCGGCCACCCCCGGCAGCCGGAGCAGACCAGCGGCGAAGGCCAGCCCGCTCACCGCCGTGCCGATCGCCACCACTGTCGCCCAACCGGTGCGCTGCCCCTGCTCGTGGGCCCAGTGGTCGTTCGCGCTGAGCGCGGCGACGACCCCGGCCAGGAGGCTGAGCACTGCCACACCGGCGGCCGCCGCGAGCAGCACGTGTGCCGGCCGACGCGGCACCGTCCGCCGCCGGGCGACGAGGGTCAGCAGCACGGTGGCCACCGCGGCGACGAGCCCGCTGAGCGCCACGACAGCGACCATGCCCGGTGGAAGATGCACGCCTCCAAGAGTGCCGGATGGGCGCACGTCATGGGGGGCTGAGTGTGCATCTGTTGGGACACGGCAGATACCCGGGTGGGCCCGCGCGCCGACGGTGTCATGCTGGTATGCATGCCTGAGCTGCGGTCGAGGACCTCCACACACGGTCGGACGATGGCCGGCGCCCGGGCCCTCTGGCGGGCCACCGGGATGACCGACGACGATTTCGGCAAGCCGATCGTCGCCATCGCCAACAGTTTCACCCAGTTCGTGCCTGGTCACGTACATCTCAAGGACATGGGTGGCCTGGTCGCCGACGCGGTCGCCGAGGCCGGTGGGGTGGGCCGGGAGTTCAACACCATCGCGGTCGACGACGGCATCGCGATGGGCCACGGCGGCATGCTCTACTCGCTGCCCAGCCGTGAGCTGATCGCCGACGCTGTCGAATACATGGTCAACGCGCACTGCGCGGACGCCCTGGTCTGCATCTCCAACTGCGACAAGATCACCCCCGGGATGCTGCTGGCCGCGTTGCGGCTCAACATCCCGACCGTCTTCGTCTCCGGCGGCCCGATGGAGGCCGGCAAGACGATGGCGATCGAGGGCGTCGTGCACAGCAAGATCGACCTGATCGACGCGATGATCGCCTCCTCGAACGAGGCGGTCACCGACGAGCAGCTCGGTGAGATCGAACGTTCCGCCTGCCCGACCTGCGGCTCCTGCTCCGGCATGTTCACCGCCAACTCGATGAACTGCCTCACCGAGGCGATCGGGCTCGCGCTGCCCGGCAACGGTTCGACGCTGGCCACCCACGCCGCCCGCCGGTCGCTCTTCGTCGAGGCAGGCCGGACCATCGTGGAGATCTCCAAGCGGTGGTACGACGGCGACGACGACTCGGTGCTGCCCCGTACCGTCGCCTCCAAGGCCGCCTTCGAGAACGCTGTCGCCCTGGACGTGGCGATGGGCGGCTCCACAAACACCGTGCTGCACCTGCTCGCCGCCGCCCGCGAGGCGGAGATGGACTTCGGCGTCACCGACATCGACGCGATCTCCCGGCGGGTGCCGTGCCTGGCAAAGGTCGCGCCGAACTCACCGAACTACCACATGGAGGACGTGCACCGGGCCGGCGGCATCCCGGCGATCCTCGGTGAACTGGACCGGGCCGGGCAGCTCAACCGGAACGTGCACGCAGTGCACTCCCCCTCACTGGCACAGTGGCTGACCGACTGGGACGTCCGCGGTGGCTCCCCCACCCCGACGGCTGTCGAGCTGTTCCACGCCGCGCCGGGCGGGGTGCGCACAGTCGAACCGTTCTCCACCACCAACCGGTGGTCGTCGCTGGACACCGACGCGGCCGGCGGCTGCATCCGGGACCGCGAGCACGCCTACTCCGCCGACGGTGGGCTGGCCATCCTGCACGGCAACCTGGCACCCGAGGGCAGTGTGGTGAAGACCGCCGGCGTGCCCGACGACTGCCTGACCTTCCGTGGCCCGGCAAAGGTCTACGAGTCGCAGGACGACGCGGTGACAGCGATCCTCGCCAAGCAGGTGGTCGCCGGGGACGTCGTGGTGATCCGGTACGAGGGGCCCAAGGGCGGCCCCGGCATGCAGGAGATGCTCTACCCCACCTCGTTCCTCAAGGGCCGCGGGCTGGGCCGCTCCTGTGCGCTGCTCACCGACGGCCGGTTCTCCGGCGGCACCTCCGGGCTCTCCATCGGGCACGTCTCCCCCGAGGCGGCCTCCGGCGGGCTGATCGCCCTGGTCCGCGACGGCGACGAGGTCGTCATCGACATCCCCGGCCGGTCGATCGAGCTGAACGTGCCCGCCGAGGAGCTGGAGGCTCGCCGGGTGGCCGAGGAGAAGCGCGACAAGCCGTACACCCCGACCGATCGGCAGCGGCCGGTGTCGGCGGCGCTGCGCGCGTACGCCTCGATGGCCACCTCGGCCAGCGACGGCGCCTACCGTCGCGTCCCGGAGTAACCACCCGTTCCCACCCGTACCGCCGACATCAGCGATGTCGGGGTGTCCTGTCGATCGGGACACCCCGACATCAACGATCGTGTCTCGATCAGGCGCGGATCGATGGAAACGCGGTGCCCACGAATCGACAACGTGGGCTAGCGTGTCGTCGGTCTACTGGGGATCGCCCCAGATTCGTACGGGGGAAGGCGTGTACGTGTCATCTTGGCAGAAACCCGCTCTGGTGGCGGTCTCGGCGCTCGCCGCGTTCGCTGTCTCCGCCTGTGGCGTGACGTCCGGCGCGTCCGAGGCGCCGAAGCAGCCCAGCGTCCTGGAACTGCTGGCCAGTGATCTCAAGGGGTCGCTGCTGAAGGCGGCCGAGACCACCGACAAGACCGACTCGGTGACCGTGACGATGACGGGCACGATGGGCGGCGAGAAGATCTCGATGCAGGGTGTCCTGGACCTGGGTGATCCGCTCAAGGCCGAGATGAAGATGACCAACAAAAAGGGCGTCACCACCCTTCGGATGATCGACGCCGTGATCTTCACCGAGCTGCCAGCCGAGGCCCGCACCGCCACCGGCGGGAAGCGCTGGATGAAGATGGACCTGACCGGTCTGAGTGAGATGACAGGCACGGACTTCAGTAAGCAGTTCGAGGACGCCGACCCGGTCAAGCAGGTCAAGACGTTGCTCGCCCTGGAGGGCACGACGGTGGTGGGGCAGGAGACGGTGAACGGGGTCCCGACTGTCCACTACACGGTCACCACTCCAGTGGCGACCTATCTCGCGCAAATCGACGCCGCGCGCCGTGACGCCACCGAGCAGACGCTGACCAGCCAGGGCGTCAAGGAGTTGAAGATCGACCTGTGGGTCGACGAGCAGTACCGCCCGCGTCGAGCCGGCCTGGTGATGGGCACGATGGGCGACATGGTCATCGACTACACCGACTACGGCAAGGCGGTGGCCATCGAGCCGCCGCCGCCGTCGGAGACCGCCGATTTCGCCGAGATGCTGGAGGGCCTGACCGCCAGCAACTAATCAGGACAGCAAGGCTGCCCGGCCGGCGCGGAGACGCGCCCCCCGGGCAGTGCTGTGTCCGCCCGCTCGTCGCGCCCGGCTGACAGCCGACTCCGGGTCAGCCGAGGTCGCGCAGGTCGAGGGCCTCGGCGAGGAGGCTTACGCCATCGTCGTCGTGTCGGTGAACGGTGCAGCCGGCGCGGGTGAAGCGAACGGTGACCACATCCCCGGCGTGCTGGGCCGCCAGGCGTAGCAGTTCCGGCTCGGGATCGGCGACATCACGCGGCCCGGAGCAGGGCAGCGGGATGGGCTCCCTCGGGTCGGTTGGGGCGGCCCCAGCTACGGCGTCGGTCAGGCATTCGACGCTCCAGGAGAGCGCGGCGGCCAGGCTCGGGCGGTAGGGGAAGTCGTCCGGGCGGACAGGTGCGTCAAGCGGCTTCACCTCGACCGACCAGCGCAATCCGTCGGCCAGCAGTGGGTCTGCGGCGTTGTGCCGCAGGTCGCACACGGCCACCACGAGGGCCAGGTCAAGGCCGAGGGCGAGCCGCAGCAGCTCGGACAACGGCGGCGCGTCGGGAGACGTCGCCACCACGATCAGACGGCCGGCCGGCGTACCCCGGCCCGTGCTGCGGACGTGCTCCCCGACCGGGTCGGCCCCGGCCCAGGGCAGGGTGACGTAACCGTCGCGGAGGTCTTTGCTGATCTGCTGCCCGCCGTCGGCGTCGGCCAGGTCGTCGGGCCGCGCGCCGAGCACGGCCGCCCAGGAGCCGAGCCGGTAACGGTCCGGAAGCTGGACGACGGGCTTGCCGCCCGGTTGGGTGGCGACCAGCGGAGCGACTTCGGGCGTACCGGCCTGCCAGGCCAGGTGCACCACCCGGTGCCGCAGGTCGGTGAGGGTGACCAGCACGGTCTGATGCAGGCGCTGGGTGTCGCCGCAGGTGAAGCAGTGCAGCGCCGATGGGCGCAGGCCGGCGCCGCAGCAGTGCGGGCAGTCGGGGTCGGTCGCGCGTCCGCCGAGCCGGCAGTCGCAGGCGCGTAGCCGGCTGTGTGGTCGGCAGTCCGGGCAGGGTCGCCAGTCCACTGGTTCACCCAGCCAGGACGGGTCGGGTGGTTCGTAGCCGCGGCTCACCGGCACCTGCACTCGGCGGACCACCTGACCGGTGGGCTGCTCGGTGAGGATCTCCACCGGCTCGCCGGCGCGCAAAGTGGTGTGCCACCAGCGGCCGTCGCGCCATAGGGCCTGCGCGCCGGGCAACTCGCCCCCGTTCAGGTCGACGCAGTCAGCGAGCACACGACGTTCGAGTTGGTCGACGTCCACGGCCAGGGCGGCGGGTGGGCGCGGCGAGTCGGGACGCAGCAGCCGGGCGGGGGCGGCCAGACCGCGCTCGGCCAGACCACTGAGCGCCTTGGCCACGTCGGTGCCGGCCAACATCTCCGGCAGGTCCCGGCACCAGCCGGGCGACCCGCGCGGCACCGGGGAGCCGGGCACCTCGTACCGGATGGCCCAGCAAAACATCGCATCCTGCCGGCGGGCCTCGACGACCAGGTCGAGCAGCAGCAGGTCGGCCAGCGCGCACAGCCGGGCCAGCCGTGCGGTCGGGTCGACGCTCGTCGGGGCGGTGGATCGGCCCAGCACCAGCCGCCAGGGAGCGTGATCGGCGCGCAGAATGGCGTGGGTCTCCAGCTCGTACCGAAGCGCTGCGGGCAGGTCGGGCCGCCACTGCCGGTCCAACCACAGCGAAGGCACGTCGGCCTCGTCCGGGACCGCGCCGACGGTGGCGGCGAGTTCGCGTACCCGGAAAGAAAGGTCGACCACCCAGTGGCCCGCCGGGTCGCGGTGGGGGTCGAGGCCGCCGGGCACGACCTGGAGGGAGGCGACAGCGCCGGTGTCCAGGTTCGCGACGGTGACCACGAGCTGCGCCCGCCGCCGGCCGCGCCGGCCGCAGCGATAACAGGGGTACGCGACGCTGCCCGCGCCGCGACACTGCTCGCACCTCCGGTATGCCTCCCGGCGCGGCCCGAGCACGTCGGCGTCGGCGAGGAACCGGTCGCCGTAGGTGGTGCACCGGCACGGTTCCAACGTGAAGGTCATCCCGTCGCAGTCCGGGCAGACGACGACGGGCACGGCGGTCACCGACACCGCCGGGCCGCGCAGTCGCCGTCGTGCTCGACGCGTCGCACGCACCGCCGACCGCCGTCGAGCGGTAGGTCGCAGAACACCCGATGGCGTACGCCCTGGGCGTCCTCGGCGGACACCGTGGTCTCACCGGCGTCCACTTCGGTGAGGAAGGTCAGGGAGCGGGCCAGGGTGCCGGCTAAGTGCTGGGCGGCCGGCAGGTCGGCGGCGGTGAACGGCAGGTGCGCCACCCAACGGGCGCTCATCGGCTGGCCGCCAGGTCCTCGCGGGCCCGCCGTGACTGCCAGCACTTCAGCGCATCCTTGATCCGCTCGGTCTCCCGCCGGCTGCTGCCCAGCGCCGCGTACACCTCGGCCAGATCCTGTGCGACTCGGTCGAGGAACTCGGCGACCTCCACGGCGTCCACGCCACCCCGGCCACGGCGGGTGAACCGGCGCCCGCGGACCTGCCAGGGCTTCAGGGGTACGTAGTTGGCCGCCCGATAGGACACCGGCCGGGGTGGCTCGGCCCGGAGATGACGGAGAATCGCGCGCACGAAGCAGCACCGCCCTTCCTCGTATTTTGATCGACGTTCGCCGGCGCGGGAATTGCGCTTCCATCGGCGTTGTCGGACCAATCTTGTAAGGTCGGAAGCACCATCGCAATGAATGTCGACTCACACTGTTCCGCTATTTGTACGCAACATTCCCCTGTTGCAGAACGGCTGTCGGGATGTTGCAAAACTCAACAGGAAGGAGAGCCGGGTGGCCGATGACATGGGCTCGACGGTGCCCCGACGCCAGCTCGGCAGGGCGCTGCGTGACCTGCGCACCGAGGCGGGAGCGACCCTCGACGCGGTCGCCGAAGCGCTGGAGTGCAGCCGCCAGAAGGTGTGGCGGATCGAGAGCGGGCTCGGCTCGGTGCGCGGCGTCGACGTCCGAGCGATGTGCGAGCTGTACGGGGCGACGGGCGAGCTGACCCGTGCGCTGACCTCTCTAGCCGGCGAGACGAGAGCGAAGGGCTGGTGGCACGCGTACGGCGACGCGGTCCCAGAATGGTTCGAGCTGTACGTCGGCCTCGAATCCGCGGCCTCCCATCTGCGCTTCTTCAACGAAGCAATGGTTCCGGGTCTCCTACAACATCGGGGTTACGCACTGGGCGTCTACCAACACCGGGCAGAGGTGAGCGACGAAGAGCGGGAGCGCCTGGTGCAGGTCCGCCTCCAACGTCAAGCCTTGCTGAGACGCCGCCTACCTCCACCTCCGAAGCTGGACGTGATCCTCTCCGAGGCAGCCCTCCTGCGGACAGTCGGCAGCCCCGACACGATGACGGATCAGCTCAATCACCTGCTGATGTTGGCAAACACAGCTACCAACTCGATCCGAATCCTGCCGCTCACTGCCGGCCTGCACCGTGGCGTCGAGGCAGGATCCTTCGTGATGCTCGACTTCCCGTTGGGCAACCGGGCCCTTCCGGAGCCTTCGGTGATCTACTGCGAGTCCTGGACGGGCGCTCTCTATCTTGATCGTCCGGACGAGTTCGCCGCCTACGAGCAGGTCTGGTCAAGCCTGGATCAGCTTGCCCTCGATGAAGGACAATCAAGGCACCTGATCAACAAGATCATCGGGGAGGTACATCATGGTTGATCTGACCGGCGCCCACTGGCGCAAGAGCACTCGCAGCGGCAGCAATGGCGGCGAGTGCGTCGAGGTTGCCGACAACCTGCCTGGCATCGTCGCTGTCCGCGACAGCAAGGACCCGCACGGCCCTGCGCTCACCTTCTCCCCCACCGCCTGGGCAAGCTTCGTGCGCTCGACCTGCATTTCCCGCTGAGGCTTCGGTGGGTGTCTCGGGGTCTCCTGGGACACCCACCCGCCGCGGGGGCTGCGCTCGACGACCGAGTTCGGTTAACGTGCGGCAGTGACCATCGGCGATGTCAAGGTGACGATCCGGAAGGCGATCAAGCGCTCGACAACGCCCGGATGAGCATCGAGAAGGCCAACGCCAAGCTCGCCGACGCGAGCGCGCTGGCAATCGCAGCCCTGCACGACAGCGAACGCGGCGAGGCGAAGCAGTCCCGTAAAGCCCTCCGTGGGGCTGCCGACGAGGTCGAGTTGGTACTTCGTCGAATCCAGGCTGCCAAGGACCATGCTGCCGCCTACCTCGCCGTCATCGGATGAGCGGAAGCATCGGCGAAGTTGTCGCCCAACTGAAAAGCGCTATCGACACCCTCCACAGCGCGACCGTTGTCGCGCGACGCGCTCAGGCTGACGCGGAACAGGCCAATACGCACTACACCCATGCAGCGCAGGGCAGCAGGCATCCCGAACTCACCGGCGCTGTGACCGAGAGCAAGACCGCTGGCGAGAAGGCCGGCAAACTCGCCCGCCTGATCAACGAGGCGGCCGACCACGTTGCCGCCTACTCCAATGCCGTCGCTCCCGGCTCTGCCCCGACCATGCAGCCATCCGAATCAGCCACACCGTCCGGTGAGGATCTGCTCACCGAGACCGTTGAGCGCGATTCCGCACGAAAGAACGTCGCCTCCTTCCTGAGTACGATGACCAGGAAGGCTGAGGACGTCCAGGAGAACACCCAGAAGTCGGTGGCGGCGGCCAGAGAAGCGTTCACGATCATTCGGGGTCCGCAGGGCCCACCAGGGGCGCAGCAAGCCGGCAGCGCAACCCCGGCGGCCGGCCCTACGGTAGGGCAGCGTCTCCTCAACGAAGCACCGGATGCGGCGGGACACCTCGTCGTGGTGGGGTTGGTGGCGAGCATCGCCGTCCACCGCTCCGTTCAATCGATCCGCAAGGGAATAGCGAGGTTACGAGATCGTGAGCGTACGGACCGAGTTCAGCGACCTGATTCGCGCGATGGCACGGCGTGACTGGGGCACCGTGGACCAACTCCTGGACGGGTTGGAGGCCACCGGATGGCGCGGCGGGAACCAGGTGATCGGCGCAGCGTTCGCTATCGCGGTCAACGACCGCTTCGGCACCGCCGACTCCCCCACCGACGTCGCTCGCTTCGTCGCCGAGACGCGCGCCCAGTTTCCGGGCGCGGAGTCGCTGCCCACCCTGGAGATGGAGGGGCTCGTCCGCGCGGCCCTCGGCGAGGTCGGGCTGATCGACAATCTCAGCCCCGAGACCGCCCTCCAGATGCAGATCGTATTCCTCGGTAAGCTGCTTCAGGACCGCGATCCCACCGAGACGCAGCTTGAAGAGTTCATCGCCGACGTGGAGCGCACGGCCGCCGAGTACATGTAAACGGCGAGGGCTGCGTGTCACCTTCATCTCCGATAGTGTCCGTCCGACCACGCAAACGTGAACTCGTTGCGCGATCATCAGACGGAGGGCGGCATGGCCAGCATCGAGGAAGTCAAGGCGGCGTTGATGCAGGCCGCGGAGCAGGGGAACTCCACGATTAACCAGATCCGGGCCGCCGCCGACAACACCGAGCAGATGCTGGCCCGGCTACGCGCCATCTCCGCTGGTACCGGGCACCCGGCGATCGCCGAAGCCATCGCACGCGGCGAACAGAGCAAGCAGCGCCTCGCCGAAGCCATGGCACTCGTGCAGGGCAGCTCGGAGGCGGCACGCCGCTACATCAGCATCCTCGGCTGAGGAGCCTCGCTCCGGTCCAAATGCTCGGGTCCGATCGGGCCGTCAGTCGCAATCGCAGAAGTAGACCGGCCCGCAGTCAGCCACCGGACAGAAGCGCAGACACAGACCAAACTGCTGACGCCTAGTTCTCCAACCGGCAAGCGCAATAGGCCACGCGGATCCCCCGACACCCAATTGGGCAACTCTTTCCGTTCGTACGCGCCGACGATCACGCCGCTTTTCACGCCGGATCGCGAGTAACTTCTCGTACCACCGCCTTACGAGGAGTCACTTGCATGTCTGAGGAAACCTGGCTCGCTGCCCGACTGATCCCTACGTCGGGCATCAACGGCGCGGAAGAACAAGAGCGTCGAGCGACCTCCGCCCTGCTGGCGGTGATGAGCGCGGTCCGGGAGTTCGGACGTGCGCTCACCCAGTCCCTCGGCGCACCGGCCGGATCGGTGCAGACCTTCATCGAAGTCCCGTTCAAGCTCGGAAACCAGCAGCTCTTTCCGGACGGTCTCATCCGTGTCACGCGAGGACAGCGGCAGTGGACGGCGCTGGTAGAGGTAAAGACCGGCAGTAACGCGCTCAAGACCGAGCAGTTGGAGGCATACCTGGATATCGCCCGGGAGCAGGGCTTCGACGCCCTTATCACGATCTCCAATGAAATCGCCCCCGTTCCGGGTCAACATCCGACCGCGATCGATCGCCGGAAGTTGCGCAAGGTCGCTCTGTACCACCTGCCCTGGACGGAGATTCTGACCCAGGCGGTGATCCAGAAGGAATACCGCGGCGTCGCTGATCCGGACCAGGCGTGGATCCTGGGCGAGCTGATCAGATATCTCGAGCATCCCCGATCAGGCGCGCTGGAGTTCAGCGACATGGGGCCGGCCTGGGTGCAGGTGCGCGACGGAGTATCAGCCGGAACGCTGCGGGCCAGCGACAGCGGAGCGGCGGACGTGGTCGGACGCTTCGACGCCCTGATCCGTTACGCCTGCCTGCGTCTCGGACGACAGTTGGGTACTGATGTCACCCCTGCGCTGAGCCGCCGCGATCTTAGCGATCCGGCCGCGCGCACTCAGGCGCTGGTCAACCAACTCTGCACTACCGGAACGCTGACCGGCAGCATCAGGATTCCAGGCGCGGTCGGCCCTCTCCAGGTTGTGGCCGACCTGCGGGCCGGGCAGATCGCCTGCCATGTCGATGTGGACGCCCCTCGCACCGGCAGACCGACCACAAGGGTGAACTGGTTGATTCGCCAACTGAGGGACGCGCCGGAGACGGTTCGCATCGAGGCGTTCGCCATGCATGCCCGAGGCGGTGGTGCGACGGACCTCCTGCGCCAGGTCCGCACCGAACCTACGACGCTGATCGTCGACCCCACCCGCGAGCTTCGGGCGTTCCGGGTCGCCCAGAGCACGGCGGCGGGAACGAAGCGTGGCAGCGGACGGGGTGCCTTCATCGATTCTGTCTTACAGGCGATCGACGACTTCTACGAGCAGATCATCCAGAACTTGAAGCCGTGGATGCCCGCGCCGCCGCGCCTGCGTACGCCCGAAGACGTCGCGCCCGTGCAGCCGGTCGCGGCCAGCCTCGTCTCCACCGCCATCTCGTCCCAGGACAGCCCGGAGTTCGATACGCCAACGGCGAGGGACAGCAACTCTGGAGTTGGCAGCCAGTTGGAGGAGTGATCCGAACCCGGTGAACCCCGCACCTCGGCCCTTCCGGGCAAATAGCGCCACCGCCAGATCCATCGGCGTAAACATTGCGGCGGGGCGGGAATCACCAGGTCAGGACGGTGCCCACGGTCCGCTGACGAACTGCCCGTCGCCGACGAACGGGCGGACGTTCGGCACGCACCCGCCCAGGCCCATGGTCTGGGTCATCATGACCGGGGCCGGCTTGCCGCGACCGCCGCACTTCATGTGGGCGAAGCCGAGGAAGTGACCGAACTCGTGATTGATCACGCCGGCGTGGTACTCGTCGATGCTGACCGGGTATCCCGGTGAGCCCTGGAGCCACCGCCGCAGATTGATCATGATCGTCTTGCCGTACTTGCAGGAGTAGACGCCCTCGGTGTCGACGCCGCTCGCGCCGCAGAGCCTGTCCACCGTCCTCGGCGTTGCGAGCCGCACGTCGACGTCGACGGTGGAGGTGCCGACCCGCTGGAAGGACCACGACGCCCGGGTCAGGTTCACCGCCGCGTTGGTGACCGGGTGCTGTGCCGACGTGGCCCACCCGTTCGGGGCCGCCAACACCTGCTCGATGCTCGCGGCGAACCGGTCCGGCTTCCAGGCGGGGATGTCACCCCATTTGATGCCCTTCTCCACCGAGACGCTGTAGCGCACCCGCTTCTTGCCCTTGCCTATCACGCGACCGTTGCCGCTGGCGGTGGTGAAGGTGCCGCCTGCCCTGGTGGGGATCTGCGCGTCGGTCGGGATCTCCGGAGTCGGGCTGGAGGTCGGCGTATCGCTGCGGCTCGGAGCTGAGCTCTGCGCAATCGGGCCGGGGCGGGGGACTTCGGCCTGCCCGGACGCCGGTGTGGACAGGCCACAGGCGGCGGTCGTCAGCACCGCTGCCAACGAGATCGGCACGAGCAACTGTCGGCTGATCCGCACGTCGAAACCTCCAGGAGCGATCACGGTGAAGTGAGGAACACCGGGAGGCTACGTGACTGCGGGTAAGGAAATTGTCAGTAGAAAACTGCCCTACGTGATCGTCGCAGTCGGTTTGAGCGAGGTCAGGCGGCCGCTACGACGTGGTCGATCACCAGGTGGGCGGCACCGGTGATGCCGACGTCCTGGCCAGCGGCCACGCGTTCGATGAGCAGGGTCTGGGTGGCCAGTGGGAGGCACCGCTCGTAGAGGGTGGCCCGCATGCTGGCCAGCAGGGGCTCGCAGTCGGCAAGCCGACCACCGATCGCCACCACCTGCGGGTTGAAGAAGTTGACCACCACGGCCAGGATCTCGCCGACGGCGCGGCCGGCCTGCCGGGCGAGGGCGGTGGCCTGCCGGTCACCGTCGTCGATCAGGCGAATCACACCGGTCAGGTCGGAGACCGGCACACCCTGCTCCCGGAGCGCGGTGACCAGTGCGGCTCCGCTGGCCACCGCCTCCAGGCAACCGGCGTTGCCACAGGTGCACGGTGGCGCGGGATCGGCCACCACCCGACAGTGGCTGATGTCCCCGGCCGATCCCTGCGCGCCCCGGTGCAACCGTCCACTGGCGATCACACCGGAGCCGATTCCGGTGCCAGCCTTGATGTAGACGGCGTGGTCCAACTCGGAATGCGCGGTGCGGTGCGCGCCGAGCGCCATCAGGTTGGCGTCGTTGTCCACGATGACCGGCACGTCGACACGGCCGGCGCAGAACGCGGCGACGTCGAAGCCGTTCCAGCCGGGCATCCGCGATGGACTGACGATCCGTCCGGTGGAGTGCTGCACCGGACCGGGGATCCCGATGCCGACGCCGCGGAGCGCGGAGCCGCCGGCCACCGCCAGGTCGCCGGCCGCCGGAGCGCTGCCAACCAGCGTGGCGACCTCGGCGAGCAGCGCGCCGAGCACCGCCTCCGGGCCGTCCTCGATGCGGACCGGCAGGGTACGGGCCTTGACCACCCGCCCGGAGAGATCCAGGGTGCCGACGCGGGCGTGATGCGCTCCGAGGTCGATGGCACCGACCACTGCGCCGCCGGTGGGCACGGCGAGTTGGCGGGGTCGCCGCCCACCCCGGGACCGCCCGGCGCCGGCCTCCTCCAGCAGCCCCTGACTGATCAACGCCTCGACCCGCTGGGAGACCGTCGACGGGGAGAGCCCGGAGAGGCGGGACAGGTCGGCCCGACTGACGGCCGCACCGGTGGCCACCCAGCGCAGTAGCTCCCGGGGGCCGCCCCGGAGGGCATCGCGTGGCGCGTCGTCAATCGTCACGTCAGCTTCTTAGCACCCGGAGTTTGTTCAAGCAACCGGTTGACTTAGTTTGCTGGCTACCTTTAGATGACGCTGTTGGTTCGATATGAAGCTGACTTAGTTTTGTAGTCGAAGGAAGTGAGGCCGTCTGGTGGCACCGGAGACGACGGGTGCGAACCGACCGATGGTGTCGGTACGCGGCCTGAACAAGTGGTTCGGTCCGCTGCACGTGCTCAAGGACATCGACCTCACTGTGGCCGCCGGCGAGGTGGTCGTCGTGGTGGGGCCCTCCGGCTCCGGCAAGTCGACACTGTGCCGCTGCCTCAACCGGCTGGAGACCGCCGGGCAGGGCAGCGTCGAGATCGACGGTGAGCCGCTGCCCGCCGAGGGCCGCGCGCTGGCCCGGCTGCGCGCCGATGTCGGCATGGTCTTCCAGTCCTTCAACCTCTTCGGCCACAAGACGGTGCTGGACAACATCACCCTCGGCCCCACCCGGGTCCGTCGGATCGCCCGACCCGAGGCGCGGCAGCAGGCGATGGCCCTGCTGGAGCGCGTCGGCATCGCCGACAAGGCGGACCACCACCCGGCCCAACTCTCCGGCGGGCAGCAGCAGCGGGCCGCGATCGCCCGAGCCCTGGCGATGCAACCGAAGGTGCTGCTCTTCGACGAGCCGACCTCGGCCCTCGACCCGGAAATGGTCAACGAGGTGCTCGACGTGATGGTCTCTCTCGCCGCCGAGGGGATGACCATGATCGTGGTGACCCACGAGATGGGCTTCGCCCGTCGCGCCGCCGACCGGGTGGTCTTCATGGACGACGGTCGGATCGTCGAATCCGGCGCACCCGACGACTTCTTCGCAGCTCCGCGCACCGAGCGGGCCCGCGACTTCCTATCCAAGATCCTCCAGCACTAGCCCCCAACGGGAGGGTGTCATGTCAATCCTCAAGATGAGCTTCACCAGGCGGCGGTCGCTCGCCCTCACCGCCACCGCGGTAGCGGTGGCCCTCGCCGCCACCGGCTGTGGCGGCGACAGCGGCGGCAGTGCTCCGGCGCTGCCCGGCAACCCCGGCCTGGGCGGCGACGGCGTGGTAGCCCAGTCGGTGTACGACGCCGCCCCGGTGGCCACCGACGCGGACATCCCGGCCGGTTCGACGATGGACGCGATCCGCAAGCGCGGCTACCTGAACATCGGCGGATCGCTGGACGCGCCGCTGCTCGCCCAGCAGAACCCGGTCAGCGGCACCATCGAGGGCTTCGACGCCGACATGGCGAAGTTGCTGGCGAAGTACATCACCGGCAAGCCCGAGGTGAAGACGACGACCATCGGCACCCAGACCCGGGAGGCCATGCTCCAGGCCAAGTCGGTTGACGCGGTCTTCCAGACGTACACGATCACCCCGCAGCGGGCCACCCAGGTCGCCTTCGCCGGGCCGTACCTCACCTCCGGCCTCGCCGTCGGGGTCCGCAAGGACGACACCTCGATCAAGAGCGTCAAGGACCTCGCCGGCAAGACCGTGATCGTCGGGGCGAACACCCCCGCCGTCACCGCGCTGCCCTCCGCCGCGCCCGGCTCGAAGCAGATCGCCTTCGGCACCGACCCGCAGGCGTTGCAGGCGCTGCTGCAGAAGCGCGGCGACGCGTACGTGCAGGACTTCACGCTGCTCGCCTCGGGCGCCAAGGCGAACCCGGGGATGAAGGTGGTGGGCGAGCCGTTCACCACCGAGGCCTACGGCATCGGCCTCAACAAGGAGGACGCGCAGTTCAAGGAGTTCGTCAACAACTGGCTGAAGAAGATCCAGGCCGACGGCACGTGGGCGAAGGTCTGGGAAGGCACCCTCGGCTCGGTGGTGGAGGGTGGGGCGCCCACTCCGCCCGCCCTCGGTTCCGCCGACGGCTCCTGAGCAGCCTCTCGTACCGATGGAAGCCCTCACCGCCCACCTGAGCGAGCTTGGCCACGGCCTGGTCACGACTGTCGAACTGACAGTCGTGACCACCGTCGGCGCGATGCTGCTGGGCATCGTCGTGGCCACCCTGCGCATCGCCCCCGTCCCGCTGCTGCGCGCCATCGGCACCGCGTACGTGGAGGTGTTCCAGAACCTGCCGCTGCTGGCGTTGCTGGTCCTCTTCGTGTTCGCGCTGCCGACCATCGGCATCACGTTCCCGCTGTTCACCTCCGCCGCGATCGTCATCGCGGTGTACGAGGGGGCGTACCTGGCCGAGGCGATCCGCGCCGGGATCAACACGGTTGGTGTGGGCCAGGCTGAGGCAGCCCGAGCCATCGGCCTCACCTTCGGCCAGTCCCTGCGGCACGTGATCCTGCCGCAGGGACTTCGGGCGGTGATCCAGCCGATCGGCAACATCTGCATCGCGCTGCTGATGAACACCTCGCTGGCCGCCGCCGTCGGCGTTGTCGAGCTGACCCAGGCGGCCAACACCGTCAACCTGGTCGAGGCTCAACCGATCGCTGTGTTCACCGGCGCGGGCCTCGCCTACATGCTGCTGGCGCTGATCATCGGTCAGGTCACCGGCCTGCTCGAACGAAGGCTGGCGATCGTCCGATGAACAAGACGCAACAGATCCTCTTCGACGAGCCCGGTCCGCGCGCCCAACGGCGGATCCGGATCGCCACAGTGCTGGGCGCCGTTCTCCTGGCCGGTGCAGTGGTCGCGGCCGTCTACCAGTTCGCCAGCCACGGCGAGTTGGCCGCCGCCCGGTGGGAGCCGTTCACCACCTGGCCCATCTGGCGGTACCTGCTCAACGGCCTCTGGGCAACGGTGCGCGCCGCCGCCGCGACAGCGGTGCTCAGCGCCGCGCTCGGACTGCTGCTGGCGCTCGGCCGGCTGTCGACGCACCGACCGCTGCGATGGCTGGCCGGCGCGTACGTGGAGATCTTCCGGACCGTACCCACCCTGCTGCTGATCTACGTGACGCTGTTCGCGCTGCCGCAGTACGGGCTGAACTTCCCGCTGTTCTGGAAGCTCGTGGTGCCGCTGGTGGTCTCCAACTCGGCGGCGTTCGCGGAGATCTTCCGATCCGGCATCCTGGCACTGGACCGAGGGCAGACCGAGGCCGGCCTCGCGGTCGGGCTGCGCCGCGGGCAGGTGATGGCGCTGGTGGTGCTGCCGCAGGCGCTGCTCCAACTCGCCCCGTCCCTGGTCAGCCAGCTGGTCGGGCTGCTCAAGGACACCTCGCTCGGCTTCGTGGTCAGCTACACCGAGCTGCTCTACAGCGGGCAGGTGCTCTCCTCGTACACCCACCTGCTGATCCAGACGTTCCTGGTGGTGGCGCTGATCTACCTGGTGGTCAACGCCTCGCTGTCGAAGTTCGCCCGCGTACTCCAGGCCCGCAACGGCCGCTTCGGCGGCCGGCGCGGACGGCGGACCGCCGAGCTGCCCCCACCACTCCTCGAAGGGAACACCCCCCGGTGACCATTTTCCGTTACGCCGAACTGGCCCAGGTCGTGCGCAACGGCTTCGTCGAGAGCCGGCACTACGGCAGCGTCGTGGTGCTCGCCCCGGACGGAACTGTCGCCCTGGCCGCCGGCGTACCCGACGAGCCGGTGCTGCCCCGCTCCACCCTCAAGCCGGTGCAGGCTCTGGCCTGCCGGATCGCGGCGGGTGACGAGCTGACCGGGCCGGCGTTGGCCCTCGCCGCCGGCAGCCACACCGGCGACGACAGGCACGTCGAGGTGGTTCGGGCGATGCTGGCCGGGGCCGGCCTGACCGAGGACGCGCTCGGCTGCCCGGTGGACTGGCCGGAGGACGAACCGACCCGGGACCGGTTGATCCGCGCCGGCGGACAGCGCGACCGGATCCGGATGAACTGCTCCGGCAAGCACGCCGCGATGCTGGTCGCCTGCGTCGCCCGGTCCTGGAGCACAGACGACTACCTCGACCCGGACCACCCGCTCCAGCGGGAAACCGCCGCCTCAGTCGCCCGGCTGGCCGGCTCGCCGATCGCGCACCACGCGGTCGACGGCTGTGGGGCACCGCTGTTCGGCCTGTCGCTGACCGGCCTGGCCCGCACCTTCCAGGCGTTGATCACCGCGCCCGCCGGCAGCGACGAGGCCTTGGTCGCGCAGGCAATGCGCCAACACCCTGAGTACGTCGGTGGTTGGAACGGGCACCCGAACACCGATCTCATGCGGGCGCTGCCCGGCGTCCTCGCCAAGGGTGGGGCCGAAGGCGTGCTCGCGGTGGCCGCGCCGGACGGTCACGCGGTGGCGGTGAAGGCGATCGACGGTTCGCCCCGCGCCACCACCGCCATCGCCCTCGCCGCCCTCGACGCCGTGGGCGTACCGGTGGGTGGGGCCGACGCGCTGCGCCAGGTGCCGGTGCTCGGCGGCGGCGTACCCGTTGGTGCCGTCACGGCCGCCATCGACTGGACCACAGCACCGTCTCGGACCGAAGCGGCATCGCCTCGCACGGAAAAGGAAGAATCATGAACACATTCGAGATCTGCATCGACAGCGTCGAGGGAGCGGTCGCCGCCGAGGAGGCCGGCGCCGACCGGGTGGAGTTGTGCTCAGCGCTCTTCGACGGCGGGCTGACCCCCAGCCTGGGCACCATCGAGACGACGATGCGGGCGGTCAGCCGGATCCGGGTACACGTGATCGTCCGTCCCCGGGCCGGTGACTTCATCTACTCGCCGTTCGAGGTCGAGGCCATGGAGCGGGACGTCCGGGCCGCGGTGGCAGCCGGCGCGCACGGCATCGTGATCGGCGCGTTGACCGCCGAGGGTGACGTCGACGTGCCGACCACCCGCCGGCTGATCGCCGCCGCGGGCGACGCCAGCATCACCTTCCACAGGGCGTTCGACATGACCCGTGACCCGCACGCGGCGCTGGAGCAGCTGATCGAGCTGGGCGTGCACCGGGTGCTCACCTCGGGGCAGGAGGTCAGCGTGCTGGAGGGTGCTCCGCTCATCGCCGACCTGGTGCGCCGGGCCGCCGGCCGGATCGTCATCATGCCGGGCGGTGGCATCACCCCGCGCAACATCGCCCGGATCGTCGAGGCGACCGGCGCCGACGAGTACCACTTCGCGGCACTGGTCAGCTCGGACAGCCCGGCCGTGCACCGCAACCCCGCGCCGCTGATGGGTGGCAGCCTGAACCGGCCCGAGTACGAGCGTTCGGGCACCTCGGGCACCCTGGTCGGCCAGGTGCTTGCCGCCGCCCGCGCCTGACCTTTCGCGCTCCGGGCGCGAGAATCGTGCTTCCAGGGCGCTGATCGTGCTCGAACATGGATGTAGTGGCTTCCTTACTGCGGGAGGCCACTACATCCTGGATCGAGCGCGATCGTGGAAGCAGTGTCCGCCCCCGGTTCGTCCGCCGCCAAGCCGCCAGCGGGCGGCCGTACCGCTCAGTCGGCGGCTACGACCGTCGGGCTGCCGGCCACGGGGAGCGCCGTCGCGCGGGCGTACCGGATCGCGGCCGGGGTGTCCGTGAAGACCAGCCCTTCGCGGCGCAGGTCGTCAGCCACACCCAGTGTGGCCAGCACCTGGTCGTGTGCGGGGGTGATGCCGGAGAGCAGGACGGTGATCCCGCGTCCGCGTAGCCGCCGGATCGCATCGCCGAGGACGTGCGCGCCGGTGGCGTCCATGGTGGTCACCCGGGACATTCGCAGGATGACGACACGGACGTCGGTGACCTCGGAGAGTTCGAGGAGGAAGGTGTGGGCGGCGGCGAAGAAGAGCGGCCCGTCCAGCCGGTACGCGACGATGTGTTCGGTGAGCAGCGCGTACTCCTCGGCGCTGTGTTCGCCTGGGTCGAGGGGCACCTGTTCCAGCCGGGCGCTGCGGGCCACCGCGCGCAGGGCGAGCACCACGGCGACGCCGACGCCGACCGCGACGGCGGTGACGAGGTCCCAGATCACCGTGACGGCGAAGGTGAGTACCAGCACGACGGCATCACCCCGGGTGGCCCGGGCCAGCGCCCACAGCGAGCCGGCCTCCACCATGCGGACGGTGGTGGCGAGCAGCACCCCGGCCAGGGCGGCGAGTGGGATCCGGCCGACCAGCGGCGCGGCGGCCAGCACGATGGCGGCGAGGGCGACGGCGTGGGTGAGGGCCGCCAGCTTCGAGGCCGCCCCGGCGCGGACGTTGACAGCTGTCCGGGCGATGGCGGCGGTGGCCGGGATGCCGCCGAAGAGGGGGGCGGCGAGGTTGGCCATCCCCTGACCGAAGAGTTCCCGGTCCGGGTCGTGCCGCTCGCCGACGGTCATGCCATCGGCGACGGTGGCGGACAGCAGGCTCTCCAGGGCGGCGAGCGCGGCGACGGCGAGAGCGCTGGGCAGCAGCACGCCCAGCGCGCCGAGGTCGAGGAAGCCGAGCGAGGGCGCGGGCAGGCCCTGCGGCAACGCGCCGATCCGGACCAGATCGACCGGGACGACCTCGGCGACGACGGTGGCGGCCCCCACGCCGAGCAGCGAGAACGGCAGGCCGGGTCGCCACCGGGCACCCAGCAGCATCAGCGCCGCGACGGCGACGGCCACCGCGAGCGCGGCAGGCCGCGGGTGTACGACGAAACTGGCGACCGCGTCGAAGGCGACGGCCCAGACCTTCTCCCCGTGCGCGTCGGTGACGCCCAGTGCGGCGGGCACCTGTTGCAGCGCGATGACCACGGCGATGCCGGCGGTGAAGCCCTCCAGCACTGGGGTGGGCAGGTAGCGGACGTACCGGCCCAGGCGGGCCACGGCGAGCGCGATCAGCACCAGGCCAGCCATCGCCCCGACCATCAGCACGCCGGTGGCTCCGAACTGCTGCACCACCGGCACCAGCACCACTGTCATCGCTCCGGTCGGCCCGGAGACCTGGAGGTTGGAGCCCCCGAAGACAGCGGCCACCGCACCGGCGATCACGGCGGTGATCAACCCGGCCTGGGCGCCCAGCCCGGAGGTGACACCGAACGCCAGGGCCAACGGCAGCGCCACGACCGCCACGGTGAGCCCGGCCAGCAGGTCCCGGCGCGGTGAGCGGTGGACCGCGGCCCAGTCGGCCCGTCCGGGTAGCAGCCCGAGGAGTCGCTCTCGGACCACCGGGATGGCCTCGCTCACCTGTCCGCGCCGGTGGCGCGCAGCTCCCCGAGGAGGCCGTCGCGGTCGGTGAGGACCGCGCCGAGGATCCGCCGCCCGGCGGCCAGCAGGTCGGCCACGTCCGGGGTGCTGAGCGCGTACATGACGAGGGGACCGTCGCGGTGTGAGGTGACCATTCCGGCGCGGCGCAGCACCGCGAGTTGCTGGGAGAGGTTGGAGGCCTCGACCTCGATGACGGCGAGCAGGTCGCGGACCGGCTTCGGGCCGTCCTGGAGCAGTTCGAGGACCCGGATGCGCACCGGGTGCCCGAGGGTGCGGAAGAGTTCCGCCTTCGCCTGGTACAGCGGGACCGACATGAACACCCTCCCCGATCGATACGAAGACTTTAGCACTTGAAGAAGTCTTCAACTGCCGGCCCCCAAGGGAGCAACCCGCCGTGGCAGCACTGGTCCGCAACGGCCTTTGCATCGCTTCCCGTGGTTTACTCGCAGGGATGCGCTTGTAACACCCCACGAACTAGGGGCACACGGCTAATGCTGCTGAGTTTCCGCTTCGCCAACCACCGATCGTTCCGCGACGAGTACCAGCTCAACCTGACGCCCGTCTACGGGGACGGGGCCTCAGCCGACGAGCCGGCCCCACAGGCGGTCCAGGTCGTCGGCATCTTCGGGGCCAACGCCTCTGGCAAGTCAAACTGCCTCGGCGCGTTGGCGTTCATGCGGCAGACCGTCGTGGAATCCGACCGCGCGGTCGAGCCTGGCCTAGGTCTGCACCGAGAGCCGTTCGGGTTGGATCCGGAACTCGCCACCCGGCCGTCACGCTATGTCGTCGACCTCCTGCTCGGCGGCGTCCGGCACACCTACGGCTTCACGATCGATGACGACCAGGTGCGGGAGGAATGGCTCTACCACTATCCGGTCGGGCGCAGGCGCCGCGTGTTCGAGCGGGACGGCGACACCTTCTCCTGGGGCGAGGAGACGGGCCGACGTAACGACCTGGAGCAGATCGCCGGCATCACCGCTCCGACAGCGCTTTTCCTGAGCACGGTCGCCCGCTTTGGTCACAGCCGCCCCCAGTCGGACCCGGCAGACCCCCAGCCGCTGCACGACACCTACCGGTGGTTCTACCTGATGGGTCAAGGCACTGACCCCACCCCTGGGCTGTCCACTCTCACCCGCATCGGCCAATCGGACGCCGACGAGGTACGCCGGCTCGCTGTGGACCTGTTGCAGGCCGCCGATGTCGGCATTGTCGACGTCGTCGTTCTCTCGGATACAGCCGACGACCATTCCGCCTGGGCCGAGTCGTCGGCCCAGGGCATGAGGGCCCGGGTGAAAAAGGCCATGGCGGGAGCCCGGCGCCCACCGGTCATCCTGTTCAAGCATCAGGGACCGCACGGTCTCGCGCTGCTCGACCTACAGAACCAGTCGACCGGCACACGGCGACTGCTGACCCTGGGCCTGCACGCCGCCACGATGCTGCGCAGCGGTGCCACGATGCTGATCGACGAGATCGACGCAAGCCTCCATCCGGTGCTCACCGCGAAGCTCGTCAGCCTGTTCCGTAGCCCGCAGGTGAACCCCCTGGGCAGCCAACTCATCTTCACCAGTCACGACGCCGCCCTACTCGGCACCCTCGACGGGGAGGAGATCCTGCGCCGCGACGAGATCTGGTTCGTGGAGAAAGACGACGAGGGCGCGTCCTCGCTGTACCCGCTGACCGATTTCAAGCCCCGTAAGGAAGGCGAGAACCGTCAGCGCCGTTACTTGAACGGCAACTACGGCGCGGTTCCCAACCTGTCCACCGACCTGTTCGAACAGGCCCTTGCCAACCGTGGAGGCCCGAATGACGCCACGGCAGGGTAACCGGCAAGCCGCCGGCTCGCGGTCCGGCCGTGGCCGGGAGACCGACCTGCGACGGCGCGCGTCGACCCGGGAACAACGGACGACCATCCTGATCGCCACGAACGGTGAGTCGACGGAACGGGCCTACTTCAACGGCCTCAAGCAGGAGGCGTGGGTACGGCCCCGGGTGGTCGTCGTGGCAGAACGCGGCTCGCCGGTCAACGTGGTACGAGGTGCAGCACGACGCCGTCAACGCGACGACTTCGACGAGGCATGGGCCGTCTGCGACGTCGATGAATTCGCCACGGAGCAGGCGGCCCGCGAAGCTGTCGCCACCGATGTCAAGCTGGCCTGGTCCAATCCCTGCTTCGAGGTGTGGCTGCTGCTCCACTACAGCAACCACACCGGGTTCGTGGAGAACGCCAAGCGGGCCCGCGACCTGTTGCGCGAACACAACCCTGCCTGGGACAAGACCGCGCTCGACTTCGCCAACTTCCGCGACCGGATTGAGGACGCCTGCCGACGGGCTGATCGGCTTGACTCGTCCCCGGAGGGCAACCCGTCCACTTCCGTCGGCCAGATCATCGCCGCGCTACGCGATGATCGTGCCCGACAGGGAAGTGATCGGGTCGCCCCATGAGCCTTGGCTCGTAAGCGGGGTCGGCTTAGCGTTGGCGGATGTCGTTGACGCAGCGCAGCACTGGTCGGGTGCTCAGCGCCCGGTCGTCCAGCGCGGTGTGCGCGCGCACGATGAAGGTGGCCGACTCACCCGGCAGCAGCGTGACCAGGGCTGTGTCCACCTCAGCCGAGGCATCGAGGCGGTCCGCGAACAGCGTCAGGTCGCGCAGCACCGTGCGGGCCGTGACCCGGACCCGCTGCCCACCGTCGACAGGCTCGACGGTCGCGTCCCAGGCCGCCGCCGGCCAGTCCACCTCCCGGTCCTCGGCGAAGAACCACAGGGCGCGCTCCGCGGTGCCACCGGCCTCCGCGACCAGCACCTCGCGCCGGGCATCCTCCGGCCGCGCCAGGTCCGCCGGCAGCGCCACCACCACCGAGGAGTACGCCGGGACGTCGAGGTCGACCGAGGTCTTCGCCCTCGGCTCCCCGGTGAGCGTGAACCGGGTGACAGCGGCTGTCGCGGTCCACGCCTCGGCGGTCTCGTTGACCGCGACCACTGCCAGCCCGCCGTCGCGGGGCTGCACGGTGAGCAGCCGGTCGGCGTACGCGCGGCGCAGCGCGTACCACAGGGGTTTGCGGCGGCCGTCGCCGTCGACTGCCGACCAGGAGGTCACCGGCCAGCAGTCGTTGAGCTGCCAGACGATGGTGCCCGCGCAGACGTCCCGGTGGGAGCGGAAGTGTTCGACGCCGAGCTGGATCGCCCGGGCCTGGTTGAGCTGCGTCAGGTAGTGCCAGTCGTCGAAGTCCGCCGGGGCGGGCAGGTGCGCGTCGAGGCCCCGCTGGAGCTTGGCGTCACCGCCGGCCGCCTTCTGGTGGTGCGCCATGCCCGGTGAGTCGTGGGCCAGGGGTTCGTCGCTCAACGCGCGGCGCAGCGTGGCGTACGCCGGTGGGGCCTGGTAGCCGAACTCGGCGACGAAGCGCGGGACGTACTCCCGGTATCTGGTGTAGTCGTCGGTGTTCCACACGTCCCAGATGTGGGTGGTGCCGTGCGCCGGGTCGTTGGGGTGGATCGCGTCCGTTCCCGACCAGGGGCTGCCCGGCCAGTACGGGCGGGTCGGGTCCAGCTCGCCGACGATCCGGGGCAGCACGTCGAGGTAGTAGCCGCGCCCCCAGGTGCGCCCGGCGAGGGCCTGCTGCCAGTCCCAGTCGTGCCAGCCCCAGATGTTCTCGTTGTTGCCGGTCCAGAGCACCAACGACGGGTACGGCGCGAGCCGGGTCACCTGCTCGGCGGCCTCGGCGGCCACCTCGGTGCCGAACGGCTCCTCCTCCGGGTACGCGGCGCAGGCGAAGAGGAAGTCCTGCTGGACGAGGAGACCGCGCTCGTCGGCGAGGTCGTAGAAGTCGGCCGACTCGTACCGGCCGCCGCCCCAGACCCGCAGCAGGTTGACGTTGGCGTCGATCGCCTGGTCGAAGCGCTCGGCCAGCCGGGTCCGGGTGATCCGGGTGGGGAACGTGTCGTCCGGGATCCAGTTGACCCCGCGGACGAAGACCGGGACGTCGTTGACCGACAACGCGAACGGGGTGCCGTGCTCGTCGGGTGTGGTGTTCAGCCGTACCGAGCGGAAGCCGATGCGGTGCGACCAGTCGTCCACTGTGTCGCCGTTCGGTGCGTGCAGTGTCACAGTGATCGGGTGACGGGTCTGCTCGCCGTACCCCCGGGGCCACCACAGCGCGGGATCGCGGACGGTGAGGGTCAGCACGGCAGTGCGCTGCCCGGCCGGGACGATCACCTCGGCGCGGACGCCGGCCACGGCGGCGCGGACGGTCAGCGGGACGTCGGCGACCCGCTCGACCTCGACGTGCACCTCGACCCGGCCGTCGCGTCCGTCCATCGTGACAAGTGGACGGACGGTGGCCAGTCGAGCTGTCGACCAGGCGTGCAGGCTGATCTCCTGCCAGATGCCGGCGGTGACCAGTGTCGGCCCCCAGTCCCAGCCGAAGTTGCAGGCCATCTTGCGGATGAAGTGGAACGGCTCCGGGTAGGCGTTCGGCCGGTCGCCGAGCCGCTCCTGCTGTGCCTCGGCGTAGCGGTACGCGGAGTCGAACGTGACGACCAGGTCGTTGTCCCCGTCGCGCAGCAGCGGTCGGACGTCGAAGCGGTAGCCGCGGTGCATGTTCGCGGTGCGGCCGACCTCGACACCGTTGAGGGTGAGCGTGGCGACAGTGTCCAGGCCGGCGCAGACCAGGTCGACGCGCTCGTCGTCGCCCGCCCGGTGCAGGAATGTGGCCTGGTAGACCCAGTCGGTGCGCCCGATCCAGGCCAGCGCCCGCTCGTTGTCGTCGAGGTACGGGTCGGGAATCAGCCCGGCGTCGAGCAGATCGGTGTGCACGCAGCCCGGCACTGTCGCCGGCACGGACCGGTCGGCGACCTCCTCGGGCACCTGTGCTCCGGGGGCCGCTCGCACCGTCCAACCGTCGTAGAGTGCCTGTCGGCTCACGATTTCACCGCACCTTCCCGCATCGAAAGATGCCGAACTGAACCGGATAAGCTGAGCCACCGTACGGTCCGGAAATCCGGGCTGTCAACGGCCAGAGAGCGAAGGAGCACGCCGGTGAAGCGGCCGACAATCGCCGACGTCGCCCAACGCGCCGGGGTGTCCAAGGGCGCCGTGTCGTACGCGCTGAACGGGCAGCCCGGCGTCTCCGAGGCCACCCGGCAGCGCATCCTGGCCATTGCCACCGAGATCGGGTTCAGCCGCAGCAGCGCCGCCCGCGCCCTCTCGGCCGCCGCTGCCGGCGCGATCGGCCTGGCCCTGTGCCGACCGGCGCGGACCCTCGGCGTCGAGCCGTTCTTCATGGCGCTGATCAGTGGCGTCGAGGCCGAACTCTCCGCCCGCTCGTACGCGCTGACCCTCCAGGTGGTGGCCGACCCGGACGCCGAGATCGCTGTCTACCGGCGCTGGTGGGGCGAACGGCGGGTGGACGGGGTGCTCGTCTGCGACCTGCGCACCGACGACAGGCGCATCCCCGCACTCGAACAGCTGCAACTGCCGGCGGTGGTGATCGGCGGCCCTGGCGGCACCGGTGAGCTGGCGAGTCTCTGGTCCGACGACGCCGCCGCGTTGACCGAGACGGTGGAGTACCTGGTCGCGCTCGGGCACCGGCGGATCGCGCGGGTCGCCGGCCTGCCCGACCTGCGGCACACCGAGATCCGAACCGACGCCTTCGCGGCGGTCCGCGAGCGGCTCGGCCTGGTCGACGCTGTCACCGTCTGGTCCGACTACACCGGCGAGGAGGGCGGTCGGGCCACCCGCCGGTTGCTCAGTTCGGCCAGCCGGCCCACTGCTGTCATCTACGACAACGACGTGATGGCCATCGCCGGGCTCTCCGTCGCCCAGGAGATGGGTCTGACAGTGCCCGGTGATCTGTCCATCGTGGCCTGGGACGACTCGCCGTTGTGCCGCCTGGTGCACCCGCCGCTGACCGCGCTGGGCCGGGACATCCCGGCGTACGGGGCGCACGCCGCCCGGCAACTGCTCGCCGTCGTCGCCGGGCAACCGGCCGGCCGGGTGCAGGACGAGACACCCCACCTCACGCCGCGCGGCAGCACCGCACCGCCCCGGGACAGATGAACCGGTTCAGCGGGACGCTGAGGGAAACTCCTCGAAGTACGCCTCGACCCGTTCGGCAGTCGCCGGCCGGGCCAGCGCGAACCCCTGCCCGTACCGGCAACCACCCCGGCGCGCCCCCTCGACCTGGGTCGACGACTCCAACTCCTCGGCGACGATCTCGACGCCCAACCGCTCGCCCACGTTGACCACCACGTCGATCAGCGGCGGTTGCCCGTCCGGCCGAGCGCCCACCAACTCCGGGCCCACCTTGAGCAGGTCGATCGGCAGGCGGCGAAGCTGGGCCAGCGAGGCGTGCTCGGCCCGGAAGTCGTCCAACGCGGTGCGTACGCCCAACGACCGCAGCCCGGCCAGGCGGGCCACCACTGTCGACAGGTCACCGGCGACCCTCGGCTCACTCACCTCCACCACCAACCGCTCCGGCGGCACCCCGTACGCGGCCAGCACGGCCGCGAGCCGCTGGACGAAGTCGGGAGTGGTCAGCTCCCGGGTGGTGACGTTGACAGCCATCCACAGCTCCCGGACACCCACCGACCAGTCGGACAACTGCCGGCAGGCCCGGTCCAGCACCCACCACTCCAACTCGCCCACCAGGTCCAGATCCTCGGCGACCGGCAGCAACTCGGCCGGAAGCACAGTGCCGAGCACCGGGCTGCGCCACCGCAACAGCGCCTCCGCACCCACCGGCTGCCCGTCGGCCAGGTCGACCAGCGGCTGGTAGACGAGGTCCAGCTCGCCGCGCGCCACCGCACCGGGCAGTTCCCGCTCCAGGTCGAGCCGGCGCACCAGTTGTTCCTCAAGGAACGCGTCGTACCACTCCACCCGGTCCCGGCCCAGCTGCACGGCCCGTCGTCGGGCCAGCTCGGCCTGCCGGAGCACGTCCGCCGGCCCGGCGCCACTCACCTCGGCCAACCCGATGCTCGTCTGCACGCGCAGCATCGCGCCGGCAAGCCGGTAGGGCGGGCTGAGCGCGCTCAACAGTCGGGTGCCCAGCGCGTACGCCAGCACCGGGCCGGCGGCGGTGACCACAGCGAAGCCGGTACCCGTGCAGCCGGTGACCAGATCGTCGGGGGCGATGACAGCGCGTGCCCGGTGCACCGCCTCGGCCAACACGTCCTCCCGGGCCGTCGGGCCGAACCCCTCGGTGCCGTGCAGGTCCACCAGCAGCAGCGCACCGGCCGGCGCCGGAACGTCGCCGATCGCGGCCAGGGCGTCCAGCAGTGCGGCCCGGTCGCCCGGGGTACCGCTCGCCGACGCGGGTCGCCGGTTGAGCCCCGACCACGCGGAACCGTGGTCAGGCGACCAGGTCGACCCGGCACCCGTCGCGGTGGCCGCGCCCTCCGGGACGCCGAGGGCTCCCTCGGGCGGCGGCTCCGGGGTGCCCGGCCAGCGTCCCGGTGCCGCCCGGCGGTGGTGCAGCGCCCGACCGGTCGGCCGCCGATGGGCGGCCCGTCGACCGGACGTGGCCGCGTCATTCGCCCGCAGCAGCTCGCGCAACACCAGGGGCGGCACCGCCGCCAGGGCCAACAGCACGCTCGTCCGGTCCGGTGCGCGGCCGGCGCCCAGGTGCAGACCCGACGCCAGCAGCAGCACCGCAGCCGGGAGCACCGCCCTGGGCCAGGCCGCGGCGACCCGCTCCACCGGCTCCGTGTCGTCCGCCGCATCCGCCGCGCCGACAGCGACGAGCAACATCCCGAACACCAATGGGGGTACGGCCAGCAGCGCCGCCCGGCCGGCCGGCGCGGACGGCAACGTGGCCAGCAGCACCAGCCCGCCCACTGTGAGCAGGACGCCGCCCCGGCAGACCGACGCACCCGTACGCCGTCGTGGCCCCGCGAACGCGTTCAACGAGGCCATGCCCAACCCGCCGAGCGTCAACGCGGCGACCAGCCGAACCGGGACCGGTAGGCCGTCGGTGGGCAGCAGCAACCAGCCGGCGAGGGCCAGACCGACGGCCGGGCCGGTCGACTCGACCAGCCACCGCAACCGGACCGAGGCCGCCGGCCGCGGTCGGCCGGGCAGCCGGTTCAGACCGGCCGTCGAGAGGGCCGCCACGACCAGCGACCCGGTCAGCACGGCGACGGTGTGCCCGATGCCGGCCAGGGGCACCACGACGGCGGTGAGACCCGCCGCCACCACCGCCGCGTCGAGCAGCACCCCCGCCGCACGCGGTGTCGGATCGGTGCCGCGTCGGTAGGCCAGCCGGGACAGTCGCAGCCCGGCGAGCGTGGCACCGGCACCGGCGGCCAGCGCTGTCACCACGGCTGGCGGGACCAGGTCGACGACACCGGCGAGGAGGAGCAGCGCCACCGCCACGGACGTGGCGGCCTCCGGTGCCGCACGGCGGGGGACGAGAACGCGGAACGGGTACGCGAGGAGCACGGCGGTCGCCTTCGTGAGGGGGCACGGGGGCGGTGCGGCGGTGCGGGACATCGGACGTTGCGAGTCCGCTACCCACGATTGGCAACGATGGACGGCCGAATTGGTTACTTGCCGGTCACTCAGGGGATACAACGACCTGTGTCACTGTACGGCGTACCGCAGGCCGCCGGCACCGCCCGCCGCGAGCCGAAACAACATGAAGTGGGATCATCGGAGGGTGAGTAAGCCCGACACGGTCCGCTTCCGGTACAACCAAGCCATCCTGGTGGCCGCGATCATCGCCTTCGTCGGCGCCCTGCCGCTGGCAAACGCCCGGGACTACCTGCTGCCGGTGCTGCTCGTCCCACTCGCCGTCGCGGTGTGGGCCTGGCGGGCCGGCACCGACGCCGACGCGCGGGAGCTACGCATCCGGGCGCTGGTCGGGCAACGTCGGATCGACTGGGACCAGGTCGTCGAGCTGACCACCGACCAGCGCGGGCGCGCAGTGGCCCGACTCGACGACGGCCACCAGGTCACCCTGCCGGCGGTCCGTGGGGCGGATCTGCCCCGACTGGTCGCGGCAACCGGCCAGCAGCTGCCTGACGCTGCGGCGGAGACCCCCGGTCAGTAGCCGTCGACCACCGTGTTGATCAGAGGTTGCCCGGCGGCGAACCGACGGACCTGGTCGCCCACCAGCCGGTAGGCCCGTGGCAACAACCCGCGCACCGACCCGGCCACGTGTGGGGTGAGCAGCACGTTCGGCATGACCCACAGCGGCGAGTCCGCGGGCAGCGGCTCCGGGTCGGTGACGTCCAACGCCGCCATGATCCGACCGGTGCCCAGCTCGGCGACGAGCGCCTCGGTGTCCGCCACCGGGCCCCGGGCGGCGTTGACCAGCAGCGCCCCGTCCGGCATCGCGGCCAGGAACGCCTTGTCGATCAGGCCACGGGTCTGGTCGGTGAGCGGCACCAGCACCACCACCACGTCCGCGTCGGGCAGCAGCCGGGGCAGCTCCTCGACGGCGTGCACCCCCTGCTCCGGGCGGGCCGTCCTGGCGACCAGTGTGAAACTCACGTCGAACGGGGCGAGCCGGTCGCGTACCGCGGTGCCGATCGAGCCGGCGCCGATGATGAGCACCCGCTTACCGGTCAGCTCGTCGGTCGGGGCGTTCCCCGCATACGCCCAGCGCCGCTCGGCCTGCGCGCGGACGAACGCCGGAAACGCCCGCAGCTGGGTGAGGATCGCGGTGACCACCCACTCGGCGGTGGACGGGTCGTGCACACCCCGGGCATCGCAGAGCGTGACAGCAGGCGGTGTCCGGCCGGCCCAGGCGTCCGCCCCGGCGGAGAGCAACTGCACCACCGCCAGGTCGGGCAGCTCCCGCAGCACCGCCGTCGCGTCCGAGCCACCCAGGAACGGCGGCACCCAGAAGCGGACGTCGGCCGCCTCGGACGGCATCCGATCGGTGTGCTCGAAGACCTCCACCGTCACGTCCGCGGGCAGCTCGCCCAGGAGGTTCACGCCGGCCGGGTGCGGAATCCATACCTTCACGTCCGCTGACGATAGTCCCCGCCGCCGCAGCCGGTGAGGGCACGGCGGTGAACCGACGTACCGAGCGCTGGCGCACAGGGCCGCGGCGGGCGAGACTCAGCACACCGAGGTTCGACCCGGGCCCTGGCGAGGTATAAGGAAGGGTCGGAGGGCCGTCCGCCTCCGCCCGGCAGACAGGTGCACGATGACCGACGGCTCCCCCGCCTCCCCCCGGCGTCCGATCGCGCCACCGATGGCGCTCGGCGACCCAGAACGATTGCGCTCGCTCGCCGACACCGGGCTGGACGCCGCCCCGGACGAGGCGTTCGACAGGTTCGCCCGGCTGGTCAGCGACCTGCTGGACGTGCCTGTCGCGCTGGTCTCGTTGGTCTCCGCCGACCGGCAGTTCTTCCCGGGCGCGGTCGGGTTGCCGGAGCCCTGGTCGCAGCGCCGGCAGACCGCGCTGAGCCACTCGTTCTGTCAGCACGTGGTGGACATCCAGGTGCCGATGGTGCTGCCGGACGCCCGGCTCTACCCCCGCGTCCGGGACAACCTGGCCATCGACGACCTCGGCGTGGTCGCGTACGCCGGGATGCCGCTGACCGACCTCTCCGGCCGGGTGCTCGGCTCGCTCTGCGCCATGGACAGCAAACCTCGCGCCTGGACTGCCGCGCAGCTGCGGACCCTCGCCGACCTGGCCGCCGCCTGCTCGTCGGAGCTGCGACTGCGGATCGCGCTCGACGGCGCACAGGAGGCTCGGCGGCGGGTCGTGCAGGCGCACGAGCGGCTGGAACTGCTGGCCGGGGTCAGCGAGACCCTCGCTGGCACCCTGGACGTGGGCACCGCGCTGCGGCGGCTCGCCGCCACCATGGTGCCGCTGCTCGCCGACTGGTGCCTGCTCACCCTGATCGGGCCGACCGGCCTGCCCCGCGAGGTGGTCTCGGTGCACCGGGACCCGGCCCGCGCGGCGGACGTCGACCGCTTCGGCGAGCTGCTGCGCACCGGCCTGAGCCCCGAGTCGATCATCCGGGCGGTGCTCCGGACCGGCCAGCCCCGGCTCGGCAGCGTGGCGTCCCTGGCCGACGTGACGCGGGGTACCACCCACCCGGAGATGGCCTCCATCGCCAGCCGGCTGGGCATCGCCTCCTACCTGACAGTGCCGGTGCGCGGCGTCGGCGGCACGGTGCTGGGGGCGATCACCCTCGTCAACGGCGGCCAACGTCAGCAGTTCGACGACCGGGACCTGCTCACCGCCGTCGACATCGGCCGCCGGGCCGGTCAGGCCGTCGGCAACAGCTCGATGTACGGCGAGCAGCGGCACGTCGCCGAGGTCCTGCAACACAGCATGCTGCCCCGGCTACCGGTGGTGGCGGAACTGGAACTGGCGGCCCGATACCAGCCGGCGGCCGACCGGGTAGAGGTGGGCGGCGACTGGTACGACGCCTTCGTGCAGCCCGACGGCGACGTGATCGCGGCGATCGGGGACGTGGCCGGGCACGACATCGAGGCGGCGGCGACCATGGGCCAACTGCGCAACCTGGTGCGGGGCAACGCCTTCGGTCGGCCGGACGCGGTCGGGTCCCTGATGAGCGACCTGGATGGCGCCATCCGTGGCCTGCGGCTGCCGATCGCCGCCACCGCGACGCTGGTCCGGATCTGTCCGCAGCGCGCTGGTGTGCACGAGGTGACCTGGTCCAACGCCGGGCACCCGCCGGCCCTGGTGGTCCGGGTCGGCGGGGCGGTCGAGGTGCTGGCGGCGACGCCGGAGCCGCTGCTCGGTCTGGCCCGCCCGTCGCCGCGGAGCAGTCGGTCGACAAGCCTGGCCACCGGCGACACCCTGCTGCTCTACACCGACGGGCTGATCGAACGGCGGGACCGCTCCATCGACGAGGGGTTGGCCGAGCTGGCGGGCCGGCTGGCCGGCGCCGACACGCTGCCCCTCGACGACCTGTGCGACCTGCTGCTCGCCTCGATCCGGCACCGCGAGGACGACACCGCGCTGCTGGCCGTACGGGCCCGCTGAGCAGGTCCACCGGAGACCATCGGTACCCGGTGCATCTCGACGGGCCCGGCCGGGTCGCGCGGCGGGCTACCCTGGGCCGGGTGAACGCCCGTCCCCCGTACCCTCGCATCCGCCGCCTCCGGGTGGCCCTCGCGGCGTCCTGCGCGGCGCTGCTGTTCACGGCCGGTTGCAGCTTCGGCGAGCCGGAGCCCGACCCGGCCGGCGAACCGCCCAACCTGCCGACCCCGTCCGCGTCGGCGAGCCCCGGCGGCGCCGGCCAGCAGGCGGTGGCGACGGTGCTCGCCAAGGGTCTGCGGGTGCCGTGGGCGATCGCTTTCCTGCCGGACGGCGGTGCGTTGGTCACCGAACGGGACAACGGCCGGATCCTCCAGGTCGGCCCCGAGTCCGGGCCGGACGGGCTGCGTGTCCGCCCGGTGCAGACCGTCCCGGACGTGGCGGCGGCGGGCGAGGGTGGCCTGCTCGGCATCGCCGTCTCCCCCGACTACGCCCGAGACCGCACGGTGTTCGTCTACTACACCACCGAGCGGGACAACCGGGTCGCCCGGCTGCAACTCGGCGGGCAGCCCACCCCGATCCTCACCGGCATCCCCAAAGCCAATGTGCACAACGGCGGCGGGCTGGGCTTCGGCCCGGACAAGCAGCTCTACGTCAGCACCGGAGACGCCGGTCAGCGCCCCCTCTCCCAGGACGTGAAGAGCCTCGGCGGCAAGATCCTCCGGATCACCCCGGACGGCAAGCCCGCCGCCGGCAACCCGTACCCCAACTCCCCGGTCTGGTCCCTGGGGCACCGCAACGTGCAGGGTTTCGCCTGGGACGCCGCGAAGCGGATGTACGCCGTCGAGTTCGGCCAGAACACCTGGGACGAGATCAACCAGATCACCAAGGGCGGCAACTACGGCTGGCCGGAGGTCGAGGGCCAGGCCGGCGACAAACGGTTCACCGACCCGATCGCGCAGTGGGCGACGTCGGACGCGTCCTGCTCGGGTCTGGCCGCCACGGACCGGCTGCTGGTCACCGGCTGCCTGCGCGGCAAGCGCCTCTGGGTGATGGAGCTGACCGACACCGGCACCCTGCTCGGTCAGCCCAGTGAGCTGCTCACCAACCGCTACGGTCGACTGCGTGCGGTGGCCGCGGCACCGGACGGGTCGCTCTGGGTGAGCACTTCCAACCACGACGGCCGGGGCGACCCGGCGGGCGACGACGACCGGCTCCTGCGGGTGGTCTTCGCGGGTGGTGACGGCGGGCGCAGCTGATTGCGTCACCATCCGTTCAGGTTTGCCAAGATCTTCCGACGGGCAGGTCAGACTTTCAGCATGGACGGGCAAGGCGACGAGCGGCACGACGACGCCGATGACCGGGACGACCCGGTGACCGGCGGCGATCGGCCGCGCCGGACGGGTTGGTGGGTCGGCGCCGCCGGCCCGCTGCGCCGCCTCGGGCTGGTCGTCGCGGTCCTCGCCGTGGCCCTGGCCGGGGCGGTGCTCGGGGTGCTGGCCGGCGGCCAGGTGAGCACCGACATCGGCCCGTTCCGGGCCAATCTCAGCATCTCCCCCGCCCGGGACGGCGGCACCACCGTCGACATCCCGCCGCTCGGCGCGCTGCTGCTCGACAGCCACGACGGGCCGACCCATCTCACCGTCCGGCTGGGCGCCCTCGACCAGGGGCGCACCGAGGCGTTGATCGACGACCCGGCCAGCATCAGCCGGGCCAGTCAGAGCGCCGTGGAGGACGTCCGCTCCGGGGTGATGCGCCTCGGCCTGCGTACCCTCGGCGCGTCGGTGCTCGTCACGTTGATCCTGGCCGGGCTGATCTTCCGCAACGTTCGGCGGACCGCCTGGGCCGGAGGGTTGGCGCTGCTGGTCACCGCCGGCAGCCTCGGCACGGCGGCGGCGACCCTTCGCCCGCAGGCCATCGAGGAACCCCGCTACGAGGGGTTGCTGGTCAACGCGCCGGCCATCGTCGGTGACGCCCGACGGATCGCCAACGACTACACCAAGTACGCGGAGCAGTTGCAGCGCCTGGTCGGCAACGTCAGCCAGCTCTACACCACAGTGTCGGCGCTTCCGCTGTTGGAGCCGACCCCGGGCACCACCCGGGTGCTGCACGTCTCCGACATGCACCTCAACCCGACCGGCTGGCAACTGATCCGGACGGTGGTGGAGCAGTTCGGCATCGACGTGGTGATCGACACCGGGGACATCACCGACTGGGGCAGCGAACCGGAGGCCTCCTTCGTGGCCTCGATCGGCCTGCTGAAGAAGCCGTACGTCTTCATCCGGGGCAACCACGACTCCGGCAAGACCGCCGCCGCGGTGGCCCGTCAGCCGAACGCGATCGTCTTGAACAACACGACCACCACCGTCGCCGGGCTGACCATCGCCGGCATCGGCGACCCGCGCTTCACCCCGGACAAGAACACCTCCCCGGCCGGCAGCGGGTTGACCCAACAGGTGGCCGACCAGGTGATCGCGGCCGGCAACCAGCTCGCCGCGACGGTCCGCAGCTCACCGCGACCGGTAGACATCGCGCTCGTGCACGACCCGGCGTCGGCCGGGCCGCTCGCCGGCACCTGCCCGCTGGTGCTGGCCGGGCACACCCACTCCCGGCAGGTCTCCGAGCTGCCCCAGGCCCCCGGGCAGCAGCGCACCACGCTGATGGTGGAGGGCTCCACCGGCGGCGCCGGGCTGCGCGGCCTGGAGGGTGAGAAGCCCACCCCGCTGTCGATGAGCGTGCTCTACTTCGACCAGCAGAAGCTGCTCCAGGCGTACGACACCATCACCGTCGGCGGCACCGGGCAGGCTCAGGTCAACCTGGAACGTCGCCTGGTGGAGAACCCGAGCGCCGGCGTCCCCGCCACACCGACGCCGACGCCGAGCGGCGGTGTCCCCGCCACACCCACGCCCACGCCGACCGGCTGAGCCGACGTCGACGCCCGCCAGCGGACCGGCGAGCGGTCGACGGCTCAGCGCAGGGCGATGGCGGCCAGCGCGGCGTTGACGATGCTGCCGGGCAGCAGGTCGTGCAGTTCGTACAGCTCGGCGACGCTGCCGGACTGGCCGAACTCGTCCACGCCGAGTGGCACCGCCGGTGCGCCGACCGCCGAACCGAGCCAGGCCATCGCGTGCGACGCGGCGTCGTGCACCGTCACCACCGGCACCCGATCGGCGAACGCGGACCGCAGCGCCCCCGGCACGCTGGGCACCGTGGCCGTCCGTACGCCCTGGCGAAGGGTGCGCTGCCAGGCCCGGTACAGCCGGTCGAGACTCGTCACGTCGACAACATGTGCGGCGATGCCCTCGTCGGCCAGCTCCGCCGCCGCGGCCAGCACCTCGGGCAGCACCGCGCCGGAGGCGGCAAGCTGCACCACCGGGGCGTCGACCAGGTGCGGATACGCCTGGTGCGCGTCGACCAGCCGGTACGCCCCGGCGACGACCTGCCGGCGCAGCACCGCGTCACCGAACCGGGCACGGGCCGCCTCGAACGGCGCCTGATCCAGCGGTCGGGTGCTCAACCGGAAGTAGTACGCGCCGTCCTCGGCGGGTGCTGCCGTCGCGGCCGGGGCCGCCCCACCGGCGATCTGACCGAGCGCGTCGCAGAGCAGCCAGTCGAGGGTGGCCGCGTACGCCGGCTCGACGAACGTCACCCCGGGCAGCTCCAGGCCGACCGACGCGGTGATCGTGGACTGGTGGGCGCCGCCCTCCGGGGCGAGGGTGATACCGGACGGGGTGCCGGCCACCACGAACCGGGAGCCGGAGTAGGTGCCGTAGAGGAAGGCGTCGAGGCCGCGCAGCACGAACGGGTCGTAGACGGTGCCCACCGGCAGCAGCGGCTGCCCGGACAGGTCCCAGGACAGCCCGAGCTGGCCGAGCAGCAGGAACAGGTTCATCTCCGAGATGCCCAGCTCGATGTGCTGCCCGGCGGGGCTCTCCGTCCAGCGCAGCATCCGGTCCTCGGTCCAGGAACGCTGCTCGGTGGGGGCGAACACCCCGGTCTTGTTGATGAACCCGGCCAGGTTGGTGGAGGTGGCCACGTCCGGGGCGGTGGTGACCAGGTAGCGGCTCACCTCCCGGTCCCGCGCCAGGTCCACGAGCACCCGCCCGAAGGCCTCCTGGGTGGAGATCGGCTTGTTGGCGCGTACTCCCGTGCTCTCCGGAACGGTGACCCCCAGCGCGCGCTCGCGCGGCGCGCGGGACAGCGCCTCCCGGCGGGCGCCGGCCTGGATCCCGGCGGGTGACGCCGGGTCGAGGCGGTCCCACTCGGTCTCGGCGGTCAACCCCTGCGCGGCGCGCAACGTGTCGACCTGCTCTGAGCTGAGCAGCGCGGAATGGTTGCGCGGATTGCCGGCGATGGGCAACCCCCAACCCTTGACCGTGTACGCGAAGACGACGCTGGGCCGGTCGGTGACCGCGTCGCACTGGGCGTACGCGTCAAGCATCGCCTGAAGGTCGTGCCCGCCCAGGTCGGTGACGAGCGGGCCGAGTTCCTCGTCGGAGACGTCGGCGATCAGCTCGGCGATGCCGGCCGGAGCGCCGTCCAGGAACTGCTTGCGCAGCGCCGGCCCGACCAGCCCGAACAGCGACTGGTACTGCTCGTTCGGCATCGCGTCGATCCAGTCGCGCAGCGCCTCACCGCCCGGCCGGGCGTACGCCTCGGCGAGCCGACGGCCGTACTTGACCTCCACGACGTGCCAGCCGGCCGCCTCGAACTGGCCCCGCCACTGGTTGATCCGGATGCCGGGGACCACCCGGTCCAGCGACTGGCGGTTGAAGTCGACCAGCCACATGACGTTGCCCAGCCCGGTGGTCGCCGGGTCGGCGACCGCCTCCCAGATGTTTCCCTCGTCCAGTTCGGCGTCGCCGATCAACGCCACGAACCGGGAGTGCGGGCGGGCCCCGAAGTGCGCGTCGACGTACCGCCGGGTGGCGGCGGCGAAGAGCGGCGCCGCCGCGCCCAGGCCGACCGAACCGGTGGAGAAGTCCACAGCGTCCGGGTCCTTGGTGCGCGACGGGTACGACTGGAGGCCGCCACGGGCCCGCAGCCGGGGCAGGTAGGAGCGGTCCAGGTTGCCGAGCAGGTACTGGATGGCGTGGAACACCGGGGACGCGTGCGGCTTCACGGCGACCCGGTCCTCGGCGTCCAGGTGCGCGAACCAGAGCGCTGTCATCGCCGTGACCAGCGAGGCGCTGGACGCCTGGTGGCCGCCGACCTTCACACCGTCGCCGGTGGCCCGGTCATGGTTGGCGGCGTCCACGATCCGGGTGGCGAGCCAGAGCACCCGCCGCTGGATCTCGTCGAGGACATCGAGGTCGTGCTCGGTCACGGTGGCTCCATCCAGGCGTCGTCGTTGACGCCCTCGCGAGGGGTGCGGGGTGGCCGCGTGGGTCGACAGGGGGTGGCGGAAGGCCGCCGCCGGGTCGCGGCGGCGGGCTGCTCCGGGTGGGTCTCTCAGCCCTGGACGCCGAGGCGCTCCAGGATCAGCTCACGCAGGGTCTTCGCGTCGGCCTGCCCACGGGTGGTCTTCATCACCGCGCCGACCAGCGCGCCGACCGCAGCGACCTTGCCGCTGCGGATCTTGTCGGCGATGCCCGGGTTCGCGGCGATCGCCTCGTCCACGGCGGCGGTGAGCGCGCCGGTGTCCGACACGACCTCCAGGCCCCGGCTGGTCATGATCTCGGTGGGCGAGCCCTCACCGTCGACAACGCCCTCCAGCACCGTGCGGGCCATCTTGTCGTTGAGCTTGCCGGCGTCGACAAGACCCTGAAGCTCGGCGACCTGGGCGGGCGTGGCTCCGATCTCGGCCAGCTCCACGCCGCTCTCGTTGGCCCGGCGGGACAGCTCACCGAGCCACCACTTGCGGGCCGCGGCCGGGGTGGTGCCGGCGGCCACCGTCGCCTCGATCAGCTCGACCGCGCCGGCGTTCAGCACCGACTGCATGTCCAGGTCAGAGAGGCCCCACTGCTCCTGGAGCCGACGCCGGTGCACCCGGGGCAGCTCCGGCAGGGCGGCCTTCAGCTCGGCGACCCAGGCCGGGTCCGGGGCGATCGGCACCAGATCCGGCTCGGGGAAGTACCGGTAGTCGGTGGCCGTCTCCTTCGAGCGACCCGGCGTGGTGTCACCGGTGTCCTCGTGGAAGTGCCGGGTCTCCTGGGTGATCCGGCCGCCCGCGTCGAGCACCGACGCCTGCCGCAGCATCTCCGAGCGGACCGCCCGCTCCACCGACCGCAGCGAGTTGACGTTCTTGGTCTCGGTGCGGGTGCCCCACTCCGCGCCCGGCAGGTTGAGCGAGGTGTTCACGTCGCAGCGCAGCGACCCCTCCTCCATCCGCACGTCGGAGACGCCGAGGGTGCGGATCACGTCGCGCAGCTCGGCGACGTACGCCTTGGCCACCTCGGGGGCGAGCGCACCGGTGCCCGTGATCGGCTTGGTGACGATCTCGACCAGCGGGATGCCGGCCCGGTTGTAGTCGACCAGCGACTCCGTCGCGCCGTGGATGCGGCCGGTGGCGCCGCCGACGTGCAGCGTCTTGCCGGTGTCCTCCTCGAGGTGCACCCGCTCGATCTCGATCCGCACCGTCTCACCGCCCACCTCGACGTCCAGGTAACCGTCGACGCAGATCGGCTCGTCGTACTGGCTGATCTGGAAGTTCTTCGGCATGTCCGGGTAGAAGTAGTTCTTCCGGGCGAACCGGCACCACTCGGCGATCGAGCAGTTCAACGCCAGGCCGATCCGGATGATCGCCTCGATGGCCGCCTTGTTGGCCACCGGCAGCGAACCGGGCAGGCCCAGGCACACCGGGCAGACCCGGGTGTTCGGCTCGCCGCCGAAGTCGGTCGGGCAACCACAGAACATCTTGGTGTTCGTGCCCAGCTCGACGTGGGTCTCCAGGCCGATCACCGGTTCGAAGCGCGCAACGACCTCGTCGTACGCGGGCAGTGTCGTGGTCATGAGACGCTCCAGGCGCGATCCGGGACAGAACCTGTCCAGCCTAATGGGGTTGCCCGATCAATCCTCGGCCGGGTTTCGTCCGGCGTGCGTGGCGTTACCGACAGCGGGGTACGGAGCGACAATGACGAATACGGGGAGAGAGCGAGGAATGCAGCCCGGCCGGTGCTCGTCGGGGTGGTCGCGGTGTGGGCGGTGGCCGTCGTGGTGACACTGGTCAGCTGGTTCGCCTCCGGAGAGGACCGGAAGCCGGACACGGCCGCCGAGTTGGTGATCGGCATGGTGCTGCCCGGGGTGGCGGCGCTGGTGATCGCGTACGCAGTGGTGCACCTGCTGGGACGGTGGCGCCGGAATCGGGGGCGGCCGTGACGAGCGGGGGACGTGTCGCCGCTGACGAACAGGTGACGCGGCGGCGGCAACGCCGCAGCACGTACGTCGTCGCCGCGGTCGCCGTGGTCGCCACCGCCGCGCTGGGCACCGCCACCTTTGTCGGCCGCGACACAGTGAAGTCCGACCAGCTGCTCATGTCGTTCGGGCTGATGCTCATCCCGCCGCTGGTCGGCGCGGTCGTCGCCCTCGTCTTCGGGCGCCGGCTGATCAGGCGGATGCCCCGGACGACCGGTGCCGACCCGGCGACGAAGCGGCAGGTCGCGCAGGTGTTACGCGACGGGTCCACCGACGACCCCCGTCTCGACGCGCTGGCTCGCACTGAGGCTGGGTCCCGCGTCCGTCAACGCTGGTTGCTGGTGCTGTTCGCGGCAGGCTTCCTCAGCCAACTGCCACCCCTGGTGAGCCCGGTCCGCCCGTTCACCCGCGTGCTGGCCGTACTACTGCTCCTGCTCTGGGGAGGTGCCGCCTGGTATCGCTGGCGTGGCCTGCGGGAGGCCCGCCGCTACCTCGCCGGGCCGCCGAGCCAGCCCTGATCGACACCCCACCTGCCCGGACGCGCGATCGGCGCCGAGGGACACGTCCCTCGGCGCCGATGCGGTTCCGGTCTAGAGCGTCGGCGGGGTGAACGTGCCGACGGCGGACTCCAACGCGGCGGCGACCCGGTACATCCGGTCGTCGGCCATCGTCGGGGCCATCACCTGCATACCGACCGGCAGCCCCTCGGACAGCCCACAGGGCACCGAGATGCCCGGCCCGCCGTACAGGTTCGTCGGAATCGTGTACAGGTCGGCCAGGTACATCTGGTACGGGTCGGCGGTCCGCGCGCCGATCGGGAACGCCACCGACGGGGTGGTCGGCGAGATCAGCGCGTCGACCCGCTCGAACGCGGCGGTGAAGTCCCGGGTGATGAGCGTCCGGACCTTCTGCGCCTGCCCGTAGTACGCGTCGTAGTAACCCGACGACAGCGCGTACGTGCCGATCATGATGCGGCGCTTGACCTCCGGGCCGAAGCCGGCCTCCCGGGTCAGCGACATGACCTCCTCCAGCGACCGGTTGCCGTCGTCGCCGACCCGCAGGCCGAACCGGACACCGTCGAACCGGGCCAGGTTGGAGGAGCACTCGCTCGGGGCGATCAGGTAGTACGCCGGCAGCGCGTACGCGAACGTCGGGCAGGACACCTCGACGACCTCGGCACCCATCTTGGTCAGCGCGTCCACCGACTCACGGAACGCGGCCATCACGCCCGGCTCGGCGCCCTCGCCGACGAACTCGCTCACGATGCCGAGCCGCACACCCGTCAGGTCGCCGGTAGCACCGAGCTTCGCCGCCGCCACCACGTCCGGCACCGGCTGCGGGATGGAAGTGGAGTCGCGCGGGTCGTGCCCGCCGATCACCTGGTGCAGCAGGGCCGCGTCGAGCACCGTCCGGGCACACGGGCCGGGGGTGTCGAGCGACGAGGAGAACGCCACCAGCCCGTAACGGGAGGTGCCGCCGTAGGTGGGCTTGGCGCCCACGGTGCCGGTGACCGCACCGGGCTGGCGGATCGAGCCGCCGGTGTCCGAGCCGATCGCCAGCGGCGCCTCGTACGCGGCCAGCGCGGCGGCGCTGCCACCACCCGAACCACCCGGGATCCGGCTCAGGTCCCACGGGTTGTGCGTCGGGCCGTACGCCGAGTATTCGGTGGAGGAGCCCATCGCGAACTCGTCCATGTTGGTCTTGCCGAGCATCACAGTGCCGGCGTCCCGCAGCCGCTGCACGATCGTCGCGTCGTACGGCGGGCGCCAGCCCTCCAGGATCTTCGACCCCACAGTGGTCGGCACGCCACGGGTGGCGAGCACGTCCTTGACCGCGACCGGCACACCCGCGAGCGGGCCCAACTCCTCGCCGGCGGCCCGGCGCTCGTCCACCGCGCGGGCCGCGGCGAGCGCGCCCTCGGTGTCGACGTGCAGGAAGGCGTGCACCCGGTCGTCGACAGCGGCGATCCGGTCCAGGTGCGCCTGGGTCACCTCGACAGCGGAGGTCTCGCCCCCGGCGACCAGGGCCGCGATCTCCGTCGCGGTCATTCTGATCAAGTCGCTCATGCCGTCACTCCGCTTCGCTCCGCGACGCCATGAGGCACCACCGCGCTGCACTGCTGATTCGCTCGCTGCCGCTCGCTCATGAGGCCACATCCTCGGTCAGGATCCGCGGTACGCGGAACCGCTGGTCCTCGGCGTCGGGCGCGCCCGACAGCGCTTCCTCCGGGGTCAGGCACGGCGTGACGACGTCCTCGCGGAAGATGTTGGTCAGCGGCACCGAGTGCGAGGTCGGCGGGATGTCCGCGGCGGCGACCTCGCCGACCTGGGCGACCGCCTGGAGGATCACGTCGAGCTGACCGGCGAACGTGTCCAGCTCCTCCTCGGTGACGGCGAGCCGCGACAGGCGCGCCAGGTGCGCGACCTCCTCGCGGGAGATGGCGGCCATCAGTGCCCCCTTCTGAATTCCTGCTGGTCGGGCGGTGTGCCGGCCGCGCGACAGGTGGAGCGTGACACGCGGTGACCGGAGCGAGTCTATTGTTCCGCTCCGGTGCCGCGTCCCCGACTCCCCCTCCGGCGGCCCTCGTGCGGGGTCAGCGGGTGGGCCGGCGAGCGACATCCGGCTGCGGGTGCCCGCCGGTCGGGCGCACCGGCCGGTACCGGGCCAGCCAGGTGACCAACTCCTCGGCCGGCATCGGCCGGGCGTAGAACCAACCCTGAGCGGCATCGCAGCCAGCGGCGTGCAGCATCCGCCAGGTCCGCTCGTCCTCGACACCCTCGGCGACCACCCGCAGCCCCAGCGCGCCGGCCAGCTCAATCATGGATCGGACGATCGCCGCGTCGTCGGCGTCGTCGGCCATGCCCAGAACGAACGACCGGTCCACCTTCACCTCGGACAGCGGCAGGCGGCGCAGGTGCTGGAGCGAGGAGTAGCCGGTGCCGAAGTCGTCGAGCGCGATGGCCACCCCGATCCGGTGCAGCCGGGAGATGGTGGCCAGCACCCGACGCGGGTCGGCCATCAACGCGCCCTCGGTGATCTCGACCTGAAGGCGCTCGGCCGGCACCCCGTAGCGGGCCAGCCGATCGGCGATCTGGTCGGCGATCTCGCCGGTGTGCAGGTCGCGCACGCTCACGTTCAGCGCGGCGCGCAGGCCGATGCCGGCCGCCGACCACTTGGCGAGCTGTTCCACCACGTCGTCGACGACACGACGGGTGAGCAGTCGCATCACGGCGCTCTGCTCGGCGACCCGGATGAGTTCCTCCGGGTCGACCATGCCCCGCCGGGGGTGCCGCCACCGCAGCAGCGCCTCGACGCCGACCACCTCGCCGGTCGCGATGGCGATCTGCGGTTGGTAGTACATGGTGATTTCCCCGGCGTCGTCGGCCGGCTCATCGTCCGCGTGCGCCCACCCGGTCGGTTCCAGTGGCTGCCCGGACGCACCCGGCCCGACGTCCCGCCGCCCCCCGGTCCGGCCCCTGCCCACAGCGCTCCCGTTCGGGGACCGCCGACCGACCCCGCCCCCGGCGCGCCGCTCCCGGGCCGAGCCGGAACGGGTGCCGGCGACAGTGGCACGGGCGTTGCGGCCCCGGATGGGGTCGGCTCCGGTGGCGATCCGGTTGATCAGCTCATCGGAGTGCACCAGCTCGGCGTCGGTGCGCCGACGCCGTGGCCACCACCTTGCCGCTCCCGGTGGCGCCGGGGCGAGCGTCGGCGCCGGGTCCGTCGCTGGCGCGGACCGGTCCGACGCCGCGGTGGGCAGCGCGCCCTCGGCCGGGGCGCCGGTGGGCAGCGCCGCCCCGTCACCGCCGCGCACCTCAGCCGACGCGACAAGGGGTACGTCGGCGCTCCGCTCGGCGTCGCCCGGCACGCCGTGCCGGCCGTTCCCGTCCGGCTCCACACCCTCGCCCTGGCCCTGAACAGCCGACTCGGCGTCGCCGTCGAACGGCCCCTCGGCCGAAGGGCTGGTCTCCAGTACGCGGCGCAGGTCGGCGAGGAGGCCGAGTCGCTCGGCGGAATTGTGGTCGGACTCCGGGGCGTACACGGCCACCGTGTCGTTGCGGTGTTTGGCGTCGTACATCGCCACGTCGGCGTGGCGCATCAGGGTGGCGAAGTCCTCGCCGTGCTCCGGGAAGAGGGCGATCCCGATCGACCCGCCCACGTCCAGCGGCAACCCGTCAAGCGGCACCGGCTCGGCCAGCGCCTGAACCACCCGGTCGGCCAACTCCCGCGCCTGACCGACGTCGGTCAGCCCGGTCATCACGATGGCGAACTCGTCACCGCCCAGCCGGGCGATCATCTGTGGCCGGGGCTGCATGTCGGTGAGCCGGGCGCTGACCTCGACCAGCAGTCGGTCGCCCACGGCGTGCCCAAGGGCGTCGTTGACGTTCTTGAAACGGTCCAGGTCGATCAGCAGGAGCGCGAGCTGCCCGTCGGGTTCACCACGGGCGGTCCGCTCCGCATGCAGGTGCACCTGCTCGGCCACCTCGGCCAGCAGTGCCTTGCGGTTGGGCAGCCCGGTCAGCGGGTCGGCGGCGGCAAGGTGCTGCTGTTCGTTTGTCAACCGCGCCATCCGGTAGACGGCGAAGAGCGGCACCAGCACCAGCGGGATCAGCGCGGCGCTGACCCGCGCCGCCGCGACCAGCACCGGGGCGAGCAGCAGCAGCGAGCCGGTGGACAGCAACTCGAAGCCGAGGCCCTGACGGACGGTGGGCCACCAGCGGTCCCCGAACCGCAGCCGCACCGCCCAGCTGACCAACCCGTAGTTGACGACGAACCAGGCCAGCACGGCACCGCCGACGGCGGCCACGTCGGTCCAGTGCAACCGCCCGCCGGAGAAGATGGTGCCGGAGCTGAGCTGGATCACCCCGTACGCGGCGGCGAGGGCACACGCGTACTGGCCGACGTTGAACGCCGTGCGCCAGGCCGCGTGCCGCATCCGCCAACCCGAGACGACGACGCCCACCGCCTGCACCACCACCGCCGGGCCGAGACCCCAGCCGAGCAGGATCGCGAAGGTGAAACAGGTGGACGGAAACACCGCCGACGTCTGCCGGCGCCCCGGTGGCACGAACGGGCGCGCGTCGCAGATCACGGCGAGCGCGGCCATCGTCCAGAACGCCACCGGCAACTCGGACAACTCGCCGGGGAGCCTCGCGAGTGGAACGGCGGCGGTCAGCGCGGCGACCGCCAGGATGCCGGCGACGAAGGCGGCGAACGGTGCGACCCGTCCCGCAGGAAGCGAGTTGCGTGGGTCGGCGACCTCCACCACACCTCCCGACCGACCATCGGCGTGCCGGTGCGCGCGCCGTGACCCAATGAAACGCCCTCGGCCCCCAGTTTCCCGGTATGACAGTCACGAATCGGTCGTAGTCGTAATTAAGTTGGTATACGCGGCCAGTCGCCGTTCCCGGCCGCCGGCCGGGTCAACCCCCGAGCTGAGCGACCTCCCGGGCGGCGTCCGGGCCCGCGTCCAGCAGGAGCCGGAACCCGTCCTCGTCGAGCACCGGCACCTTGAGACTGACTGCCTTGTCGGCCTTCGACCCGGGGTTGTCCCCCACCACCACGAAGCTCGTCTTCTTGGAAACCGACCCGCTGACCTTGCCGCCCCGGCTCTGCACGGCCTCGGCGGCCTGGTCCCGGGAGAAACCGGCGAGGGTGCCGGTCACCACGACCGTCAACCCCTCCAGCGGGCGCGGACCCTCGTCGACCGCCTCCTCGGCCATCCGTACGCCGGCCTCAGCCCACTTGCGGACCACCTCGCGGTGCCAGTCCACAGCGAACCACTCCCGGATGCTGGCGGCGATGGTCGGCCCGACCCCGTCGACGGAGGACAGCTCCTCCTCGGTGGCCGCGTCGATGGCGTCCATCGAGCGGAAGTGCCGGGCGAGCGCCTGGGCCGCGGTCGGGCCGACGTGCCGGATGGAGAGCGCCACCAGCACCCGCCACAGGTCCCGTTCCCGGGCGACCGCGAGATTGTCCAGCAACTTGGTGGCGTTGCTGCCCAGGCTGCCGTCCTTGTTGACGAAGAACGGCGACCGGGACAGCTGCTCGGCGTCGAGGTGGAAGAGGTCGCCCTCGTCGCTGATGATCTCCGCGTCGAGCAGGGCTGCCGCGCCCTTGTAGCCGAGCACCTCGATGTCGAAGCCACCCCGGCCGGCAAGGTGGAACACCCGCTCCCGCAACTGCGCCGGGCAGCTGCGGGTGTTGGGGCAACGGATGTCCACGTCGCCCTCCTTCGATGGCGCGAGCGGGGTGCCGCAGGCCGGGCAACTGGTCGGCATGACGAACGGCCGGGCATCGGCGGGCCGCAGATCGACCACCGGGCCGAGCACCTCGGGGATCACGTCACCGGCCTTGCGCAGCACCACCGTGTCGCCGATCAGCACCCCCTTGCGCTCCACCTCACGGGCGTTGTGCAGGGTGGCGAGCGCGACAGTGGAACCAGCCACGCGCACCGGCTCCAGCACGGCGAACGGGGTGACCCGGCCGGTGCGCCCCACATTGACGTCGATGTCGAGCAGCTTGGTGGTGACCTCCTCCGGCGGGTACTTGAAGGCGATCGCCCAGCGAGGGGCACGACTGGTCGACCCGAGCCGGCCCTGGATGGAGACCGGATCGACCTTCACCACCACGCCGTCGATCTCGTGCTCGACGTCGTGCCGGTGCTCGGCGTAGTAGGCGATGAACTCCGCCACGCCGGCCAGGTCCGGGACGACCCGCCACCGGTCGCTGGTCGGCAAACCCCACGACTTGAGTGCCGCGTACGACTCGGACTGCGCCGTGGGCTGGAACCCACGGCGGGCGCCGATGCCATGCACCACCAGGCGCAACGGCCGGGTGGCGGTGACCCGTGGATCCTTCTGTCGCAGGCTGCCGGCGGCGGCGTTACGGGGGTTGGCGAAGGGCGCCTTGCCCTGCTCCACCAGCCCCGCGTTGAGATCGGCGAACGCGGCGATCGGGAAGTAGATCTCGCCCCGGACCTCCACCAGCTCGGGAACGTCCGGGAATTCGCCGGACGGTACGAGCTGGCTGGGCACGTCCCGAATGCTGCGCACGTTTGCCGTGACGTCCTCACCGGTACGCCCGTCGCCTCGGGTGGCGGCCCGGACCAGCCGGCCGTTCTCGTAGGTCAGATTGATCGCCAGCCCGTCGACCTTCAGCTCACACAGGTAGGGCACCGGGCCGCCCGCGTCCCGTTCGACCCGCTCGGCCCAGGCCGCCAACTCCTCGTCGGCGAAGGCGTTGTCGAGCGAGAGCATCCGTTCGGCATGGGTGACCGCTGTGAAGTCGGTGGAGAACGTGCCACCCACCCGTTGGGTCGGCGAGTCGGGCGTCCGCAGCGCCGGAAACTCCTCCTCCAGTGCCTCCAGCTCGCGCAACTGCCTGTCGAAATCGGCGTCGGGGATGGTCGGCGCGTCCAGCACGTAGTAGCGGTACTGGTGTTCGGTCAACTCCTGGCTGAGCGCGGCATGCCGTTCCCGGGCCTGCGGCGTCGGCTCAGCCCCGGCCGCCGCCTCCTGCGCCGGGCTGACCTGCTGACCGATCTGTTCCTCGGACACACCGCCACCTTCGGACACGCCTGCGACCTCCCTGATCACGCTACTCCGGCACCGTATCGGGCCGGTGGGACAATCCGTCGCCCACCCGCGCCCGACGCGACCTCGCACTCAGCCGCGTCCGGTGATCGCGTGATGCTCAGCAGGCGTCGACGGGCCGATCCAGCTACCGACCATCAAGCGATCGAGGGCGACGGCCGAGTGCCACCAGGTGGCCTGTCGGCGTCGGGGTGGCCTGGCGGCGTCGAGGTGGTCGTGCCGCGCGGCGGCGTCGAGGTGGTCGTGCCGCGCGGCGGCGTCGAGGTGGTCGTGCCGCGCGGCGGCGTCGAGGTGGTCGTGCCGCGCGGCGGTGGGGCGGTGGTCGTGCAGCGCGGCGGTGGGGCGGTCGCGGTGTGGTTGGCGGGCGGCACGGGCGACGGCGTGCAAGGATCGCCGGACGGTGCGACCTTTGGGTCGCCGGGACGCGGAGGTACGGATGCGCGAGGCACTGCTCTGGGCGGTGGCGATCCTGCTGGCCGTGGTCGCCGGCTGGGCGTGGAACAGTTGGCGGCACCGGGTGGCCAACCGGCGTCCGGGCACCCGGCCGGGTGCGGGCGGCACCGGTGGCCGTCGTTCCACCCCGCCGCGGCCCCGTGGCGCCGAACGGCCGTCCACCAAACCCCGCTCGCGCGACACCGACCGGCGCGCCGACGCCCCGTCGCCCGGCGAGATCTGGTGGGCCGACGTGCCGTACGCCGACGGCAGCGGGTCGAAAGTGCGCCCGTGCCTGGTGCTGCGCGCCGACTCCCGGGGCGCCGACGTCCTGAAGATCACCAGCCAGGACAAGAGCGACAGGGACGACCACGTGCGGATTCCCACCCTGGACTGGGATCCGGGCGCGGAGCACGACAGTTACCTCAGCCTCACCGAGCCGATCCGACTCAACTCGGCCGCCTTTGGCGACCACGCCGGCCGCTGCGACGCCGACCTGTGGCGCAAGGTCCGCAGCCTGCGCCACCTCCCCACCCCCTGACCACCCCGCGAGCACCCTCGACCGCCTTGTTGCCGCTCGCCGGCCATGATCGGCTCGCCTTCCGGAAAGTCGGGGTGTTCTGAAGTCCCGGACACCCCAGTTTTCAGCACCCCGAGTCGATCAAGCCGGACCAGGCCAAGCCAAGCCGGACCAAGGCCAGGCCAAGCCGGACCAAGGCCAAGCCGAGCCAGGCCAAGCCGAGCCGAGCCGGGCCGAGCCGAGCCGGGCCAGCCACGCCGAGCCAGGCCGGGCCGGGCCGGGCCGGGCCGGGCCGAGCCAGGCCGAGCCAGGCCGAGCCAAACCAGGCCAGGCCCGCGGGGAGGGTCAGTCCCAGGCCGCGCCGAGCGTGGCCAGTTGGTCCGCGTACTCGATGCGGTTGGCCCATTCGCGCGGCCAGGCGGCCATGCCGACGGCCGCGCCGACGAACGCGCCGGCCAGGGCGGCGATCGAGTCGGAGTCGCCGGCGGTGGTCGCGCCCCGGGCCAGCGCCGCTACCGGGTCGCCGGCGTGCCGTACGGCGCAGAGCAGCGCGGTGGCCAGCGCCTCCTCGGCCACCCAGCCCTCCCCGGTGGCCTGACACGGGTCACCACCGTCGTCCGGCCGCGTCAGGGTGTTTGTCAGTCGGCCCAGCACCGCCAGGCACTCGTCCCAGCCCTGGACGATGAACTCCTGCGGAGAACCGGAACCGGCGTGTTGCCACAGGTCGCCCAGCCACCGCTCCCGGTAGACCAGGCGCTGGGACAGTGCCCGCTCGGTGAGCACCGCCGGCAGGTCGGTCAGCGGCGTTCCCGCGCGCAGCACGAAGACCGCGTACGCGGTGAGTTCGCTGGCGGCCAGCCCGGTCGGATGGCCGTGGGTCAGCCCGGCCTGCAACTGAGCCAACCCGGCGAGCGTGTCGAGGTCCACGTCGAGCAACCCGACCGGGGTGACCCGCATGTTGGCCCCGCAGCCCTTTGAGCCGACCACAGTCGCCTCCTGCCACGGCACCCCACGGCTCAGCTCGGCGCAGGCGCGCAGGCAGGTCATGCCCGGGGCACGGTTGTTGTCCGGGCTGACCGCCCAGGCCAGGAAGCGTCGCCGAAGCAGTGGCTCCACCGCCTCCGGCGTGAACGACGGCGCCTCGTGCAGCGCCCAACCCACAGCCAGGGCCATCTGCGTGTCGTCGGTGACCAGGGCGGGCTCGCCGGACAGTTCGCGTGGACCGGTCGGACCGTACCGGCGCTCGATCTCGGCGACGGTGAGGAACTCGGTCGGCTTGCCCAGCGCGTCACCGTAGGCGAGGCCGAAGAGCGAACCGGAGGCGCGAAGCGCAGAGGTGTGGATCACGGCGGCAATGATGCCCGGCCGCCGCAACCCACGACGAGGTCAATCCCAGCAGAGGCAGAACGGGTGGCCGGCCGGGTCGGCGTAGACCCGGAAGCCCTCGCCCTCACCTGGCAGCCGCCGAGCACCCAGCGCCAGCGCCGCCTTCTCGGCGGCCTCGATGTCGTCCACAGTCACGTCGAGGTGGAACTGCTGTGGGCGCTCGGGATCCGGCCAGGCCGGTGGGCGCAGGTTGGGCGCCTGTTGGAAGGCGAGGCGCGGCTGGTGACCGGGTGGGCCGCCCAGAACCACCCAGTCGTCATCGGAGTCACCCTCGGCGAGCGGTACGCCGAGCAGCTCGGCGTAGAACGCCGCCAACGCCCGCGGATCCGGGCAATCGATCACCACTGAACGCAGCTGTCCAATCATGACCGTCATCCTGCCCACCAGGTACGACAGGAAACCTCACACCTCGGCGAGGCGCCGGCCGGCGTCCCGGCACGCGGCGAGCACCGCCCGCGCGTACTCAGGGGTGGCGCCGGCGAGGCCGCAGGCCGGGGTGACCACCACCTGCTCGGCGAGTTGGCGACGCGGGAAGCCGAGGCGGTCCCAGACCTGGCGTACCCGGTCGGCGATCTGCGCGGAGGTCGGCGCGCCACCGGCCGACGGCGGCCGAGTCGGCGCGGCCCCGGCCAGCAACCCGAGGCCGGCGTCGATCGCCTCGCCCAGCGGGTCGAGCTTGGTGACCAGGTCCAGGTCGAGGGCGACAGCGACGGCGCCGGTGGAGCGGATCAGCTCCAGTGGCACGTCCGGGGCGCAGCAGTGCGCCAGCGTCGGCACACCGACCGCCTCGACGACAGTGCGCAGCAGGGCGGCGGCGTCCACCGACTCGACCGCCCGGTACGCGCCCAGCCCGCTCTCGGTCGGCACCCGCCCGGCCAGGACGGTCGGCAGTGACGGCTCGTCCAGTTGCAGCAGCACCGATGCCTGGGGCAGCCGGCGGGCGACCGCCGCGACGTGCGCGCGCAGCCCTTCGGCGAGGGAGCCGGTCAGGTCGCGGACCGCGCCGGGATCGCGCAACAGCCGGCCACCGATCGGCAACTCCAGGGAAGCGGCCAGCGTGAGCGGGCCGGCGGCCTGCACCTTGATCGGCCCGGCGTACCCCTCGGCCTGCTCGGCGAGCTGGTCCAGGTCGCGTTCCATCAGGTCGCGGGCCCGGCGCAGGTCGCGGCCTGGGCGTGGGGCGACCCGCCACCGCCCCGCGTACACCTCGACAGGCAGCTCGACGAGCAGCCCGGCGGACCGGCCGATCATGTCCGCTCCGGGGCCACGGGCCGGCAACTCGGGCAGGTGGGGCAGCTCGGGAAGCTCACCGAGGACCACCCGCTGAGCCTCGCCGATGTCGGTGCCGGGCAGCGAACCAATTCCGGTTGCCGCGCCGGCCGGCCAGGGCCACGCCTGATCTGTCACGGGCGAAGGCTATCCCGCGGACACCCAGGCCGTGCGGTCAGCCGGTGATGGTCGCGGAGCCGAGGACGACGTCGCCTGCCGGGTCCGGTCGGTACGCCACCACGGCCTGACCGGCGGCCACGCCGCGGACCGGTCGGCGCAGCTCGGCGTGCAGCCGGTCACCGTCGAGGGCAACGGTCGCGGGGACCACCTCGCCGTGCGCGCGCAACTGCACCTCGCACTCGACCGGGGCGTCCGGACGGGCGCCGCCGGTCCAGACCGGACGTACCGCGTGCACGTCGGACACGTCCAGAGCCTCGGCCGGGCCCACAGTCACAGTGTTGGTCTTCGGCGTGATGGAGAGCACGTAGCGTGGCCGGCCGTCCGGGGCGGGCCGGTCCAGGTGCAACCCGCGACGCTGCCCCACCGTGTACGCGTACGCGCCGCTGTGACTGCCGACGACCGCGCCGGTGGACGCGTCCACCACGTCGCCGGGCGCCTCACCGAGCCGGCCGGCCAGGAAGCCGCGGGTGTCCCCGTCGGCGATGAAGCAGATGTCGTGTGAGTCCGGCTTGTCGGCCACGGCCAGGCCACGCTCGGCGGCCTCGGCGCGGACCTGCGCCTTCGTCAAGTCACCGAGCGGGAAGATCGACCGGTCGAGCTGCTCGCGGGTGAGCACGGCGAGCACGTACGACTGGTCCTTGGCCAGGTCGACACTGCGCCGCAGCAGTCCGTCCGCGCCGAGGCGGGCGTGGTGCCCGGTCACCACCGCGTCGAAGCCCAGGGCCACCGCCCGGTCCAGCACCGCCGCGAACTTGATCTTCTCGTTGCAGCGCAGGCAGGGATTCGGCGTACGACCGGCGGCGTACTCGGCGACGAAGTCGTCGACCACGTCCTCGTGGAAGCGGTCGGCCATGTCCCACACGTAGAACGGGATGCCGATCACGTCGGCAGCCCGCCGGGCGTCCCGGGAATCCTCCAGGGTGCAGCAGCCGCGCGCGCCGGTCCGATAGGTCTGTGGGTTGCGGGCCAGCGCCAGGTGCACACCGGTCACGTCGTGCCCGGCCGCCACCGCCCGCGCCGCCGCCACTGCCGAGTCAACCCCACCCGACATCGCCGCCAGAACCCTCACCGACCCACTCCCCTTCCCCGTTGCGCCCGTTCCCCCACGACAACCCTATCCACCAGCCCCGCAACCCCCCGAACAGCCGCGCCCACCCGCCCCGCCCCGCCCTGCCCCGCCCACCGGCGCGATCTTGCAGTTTCTGCGGCGACATATGCCGCACAAGGCGCGAACGGACAACCGAAAGTGCAAGATCGCGGGGGCGGGGGCGGGGGTGCGGGGAAGGGCGGGGGTGGGGGTTAGCGGGGGGTGCGGAGGGCTGCGGCTCGGCGGGCTCGGTCGACCGCTGCCGGGAGGGCCGCGACGAGGGCGTCGATGTCGGCCTGGGTGCTGGTGTGGCCCAGGGTGAAGCGCAGCGAGGAGCGGGCGCGGTCGTCGTCGGCGCCCATCGCCAGCAGCACGTGCGAGGGCTGGGCCACGCCGGCCGAGCAGGCGGAGCCGGTCGAGCAGGCGATCCCCTGCGCGTCGAGCAGGAGTAGCAGCGCGTCGCCCTCGCAGCCGGGGAAGGAGAAGTGCGCGTTGCCGGGCAGCCGATCGGTCGGGTCACCGTTGTAGATCACCTCGGGCACCGCCTGGCGGACCCGCTCGATCAGGTCGTCGCGGAGCGCTGCCACCCGGGCCGCGTACTCCTGCTGACCCTTCACTGCCGTCTCCACCGCGACGGCGAAGGCGACGATGCCGGCGGTGTCCAGGGTGCCGGAGCGGATGTCGCGTTCCTGGCCGCCGCCGTGCAGCAGCGGCGTGGCCGGCACGTCCCGGGCGAGCAGCAGCGCGCCCACCCCGGTCGGGCCGCCCAACTTGTGCCCGGTGACGGTCAGCGCGGCGACCCCGCTGGCGGCGAAGTCGACTGGCACCTGACCAACCGCCTGGATGGCGTCGGTGTGGAAGGGCACACCGTGTTCGGCGGCGACGGCGGCCAGTTCGGCCACCGGCTGGACGGTGCCCACCTCGTTGTTCGCCCACATCGCGGTGACCACTGCCACCTGGTCGGCGTGCGCTGCCAACTCGGCGCGCAGGGTCTGCGGGTCGAGCCGACCGACGGCATCGACCGGCAGCCAGCCGACCTCGGCGCCCTCCTGCTGGGCCAGCCAGTCGACAGCGTCCAGCACCGCGTGGTGCTCGACGGCGCTGGAAACCACCCGGCGGCGGTCGGGCCGGGCTGCTCGGCGGGCCCAGAAGACGCCCTTGACCGCGAGGTTGTCGCTCTCCGTGCCACCACCGGTGAAGATCACCTCAGAGGGCCTGGCGCCCAGCACCGCCGCCACCTGTTCGCGTGACTCTTCGACCCGGCGGCGGGCACGGCGGCCCGACGCGTGCAGGGAGGACGCGTTGCCGACCTCGCGGGCGGTAGCGACGTACGCCTCCAGTGCCTCATCGAGCATGGGAGTCGTCGCCGCGTGATCCAGGTAAGCCATCGCCGTTCAGCGTACGGCCGACACCTTGGGGACCGGATGCCGGAGGGGACTGCACGCAACGGCCGGGGTGGAACTCCACCCCGGCCCGATGCGCGCGGACCTGGTCAGACGGGCACCGCGGTGACGACGATGTTGTCGCGGTACTTGCGCGCCTTGGCGTCGAACGGCCCACCACAGGTGATCAGGGTCAGCCGCGGCTTGCCGTCGCGGGCGAAGTACCTGTCCAGCGGGATCCTGGTCTTGGCGTACTCCTCCCGGGCGACGACCCGGTAGCGCCTCGCCTCGCCGTCGCTGCCTGTCGCTGTCAACGTGTCGCCCTGGTCCAGCTCACGCAGCCGGAAGAACGCCCCCTTGCCCTGCTTGGCGCTGTCCACGTGGCCGGCGATGACCACCGAGCCTGCCTCCGCCTCCAGGCCGGGGCCGTAGCGGTACCAACCGATCTGATCGACGCTCGGCGGCACCTCGAACTCGTTGGTCCGCTCATTGATGCCGACAGCGTTGACGGTGGCGGTGACGCCGATCTCCGGGATCAGCAGCCGCACCGGCGGGATGATCTTCGGACCGGCGGGCAGTTCACCCGCGGTGACCGACACCGACGGGGCACTGGCGGCGGTCGGTGCGGGGCTGGCCAGCGTGCTCGCCTCCTCGGCCCCCACCGTCCCGGCCGGCTGGTTGGCGCACGCCACCAGAGCGGCGGCGGTGAGCGCGGCAACGCCGGCGGCCACTGCCGCCAGCGCGCCGCGATTGCGCACCGTCACTTGCGGCCGGTCCGCGCGGTCGCCATCCGCACCCCACCACCAAGCAGCAGGAGTACGCCGGCACCGGTGAGCACGTACCACCAGGTGTCCACGCCCGTGCCGGCCTGGCCGCCGTCACCGCTGGGCACGCCGCCCGGGGCGGAGTGCAGGCCGGTGATGGTCTGGGCCACCACGTCGAGGGTCTTGCCCTCGGCGGAGCCGATCGCGTAGACGATAGTGGCGGTGCCCTCCTTGAGGTTGAGGTCCGCCGGGCCGATGGCGACTGTGTCGGTGCCGGCCAGCACCACGTCCGCCTTCACCTCGCCCGCGTCGACGTCACCCTTGGCCTCGTTCGGGTTGGTGAGGCCCTCGAAGACCGGGGTGCCACCGGCGCGCACGTCGACCGTCGGGGCGGCGGCGGTGTGCCGGACGATCAGCCGCGCCTTGCCGGCGCCGACCTTCGAGACGTCGTTCACGAACGGGGTGATCTTCGGCTTGCCGGCGGCGTCGAGGTGGGCCGCGATGCTGATGTTCGCACCGCCCGGCACCGCGGCGTTGTCGACGGTGAGGATCGCGCTGCCGATCGGCTCGCCCGGCTTGGTGAGCGCGATGTCGTAGTCGCCCTCCTCCAGGTTCAGCGGCCCGGCGACGTCGCCGGGCTTGAAGTTGTCGAGCGTCTTCTTGCCGTTGACGTAGACGTCGACCGGGGTGTCCGGAATGCCGTGCACGACGGAGACCTTCGACGTGGCGGCGTACGCGGGGCTGGCGGTGAGGGCACCGACGCCGGCGAAGGCCAGCGCGGCGACCGCGCCGCCCGCGGCGACCCGACGGAAGTACGAGAGCTGCATGTCTGCCTCCTGGTATTTGGTGCTGATTCGTCAGGCCTGGCTTGCAGAACGGGTTACGCCGGCTCTCGGACGGGCGGATGCGCCCCGGAGGCACTTTTCTTTTTTGGCCACGACCGCATCCGCAGCGGCGTCCGGGGACGAATAGCTGGTGAGATGACATCGACCGGGGAAGTGGGGCGGAGACTGTGGCAGCTACAGTCGGGCATGCCCCATCGAAGGCGAGCCGCCCGATGACGGCGCTACGACAGGAACCGGATCCTCCGGTGGACGACCTCGACCGCAGGTTCCGCGACGGTGACGACGTGGCGCTCCGCGAGGCGTACGACCGCTACGGTCGTGCCGTGCTTCACCTGGCCACGTCCATGCTGGCGAACCGCAGCGACGCCGAGGACGTCACCCAGGCGACGTTCGTCGCCGCCTGGTTGGGTCGCGACACGTTCGACCCGTCCAAGGGGTCGCTGATCGGTTGGTTGCTCGGCATCGGCCGGCGGAAGGTGATCGACCGGATGCGCGCCTCGGCCCGGGAGACCCGGGTGGTGGAGACGGTCCGACAACTGCCCGAGCCGGCGCAGACCCAGCCGGATCCGGACCGCGTGGTTGACCGGTTGGTGATCGCCGACGAGTTGGCTCGCCTCCCGGACGACCAGCGACGGATGCTGGAGCTGGCCTTCTACGACGACCTGACACACCAGCAGATAGCCACTGTGACCGGTGTGCCGTTGGGCACCGTGAAAAGTCACATCCGACGCGGCATGGCGAGCTTGAAGCGCAGATGGGAGGTGGACGGTGCAGCACCTGGACCACGACCGGCTGGTATTTCTGGCACTCGGTGAGAGCGAGGCGGACAACGGGGAGAGCACCCACCTCGGCACCTGCGCGCTCTGCCGGGCGGAGGTCGCGAGCCTTCAGCAGGTGGCGGGGCTCGGCACCGAGACGCAGGGCCTGGCCGACCTGCCGGACCCGCCGGAGCATGTCTGGCAGGGCATCGAAGCCCAGGTCAGGGCCGCGGAGGCCGGGCCGTTGCTGACCGGGACCCGTCGACACCGGGTGCCCGAGCAGGCCGACATCACGACGACCGAGCAGGCCGACTTCACCACCATCGAGCAGAGTTTCGGCGCGGCGGCCGAGGCGACGGTGACCCGACTGGACCCGGCGCGGCGGTCCCGTCGGGGTCGCGGCTGGTCCGGTTGGGTGGCCACCGCGGTGACAGCGGCCGCTGCCGCGGCGGTCGGCGTGGTGGGCACCGTCTCGGTGCTCCGACCGGAGGATCCGACGCCCACCCCGACGCCGGTGGTGGTGGCGAGCGCGCCGCTGGCGGCGTACGGGACGACCCCGCCGACGGCCACTGGTGACGCCCGGGTTTTCCGGGACGGCCAACTACATCTGCATGTGGCGAATCTCCCGAGCGTCGCGGGGTACTACGAGGTCTGGCTCATCAACCCGACGACGATGGAGATGTTCTCGGTCGGCACCCTGGGTGGCGGCTCGGACGCGCTGCTACCCCTGCCCCCGAATGTCGACCTCAAGAGCTATTCGGTGGTCGACGTCTCCGCGGAGCAGTACGACAACAACACCCGCCACTCCGGCGACAGTCTGCTGAGGGGCTCCCTGACGGGCTGATCGGCGGGCCGGCTCAGCTCCCCGGCTCGCCGATCAGCTCCCGATACGGCAGTGGCCGCCCGTTCGAACGGGCGGCCACTGTCGTATCGCTGGCTTACTTGCGCTTGCGGATCTCCTCGGCGGCCTGCGGGACGATCTTGAACAGGTCGCCCACCACCCCGAAATCGGCCAGCTCGAAGATCGGCGCCTCGCCGTCCTTGTTGACAGCGACGATGGTCTTCGAGGTCTGCATGCCGGCCCGGTGCTGGATGGCACCGGAGATGCCGAGGGCGACGTAGAGCTGCGGGGAGACCGTCTTACCGGTCTGGCCCACCTGGAACTGGTGCGGGTAGAAGCCGGAGTCGACGGCCGCGCGGGACGCGCCGACGGCGCCGCCGAGCAGGTCGGCCAGCTCCTCGACCAGCTTGAAGTTGTCGGCGTTGCCGACGCCCCGACCGCCGGAGACGACCACGCCGGCCTCGGTCAGCTCGGGGCGGGAGCCCTTCTGCTCGGCGACCCGCTCGACGACAGTGGCCAGCTTGTCGGTGTCGGTGACCGACACACTGAGCTGCTCGATCGCCGGGGTGGCCGCTGCCGGGGCGGGGGTGACCGAGTTGGGCCGGACGGTGACCAACGGCAGGCCCCTGGTGACCTTGGACTTGACGATGGTGGAGCCGGCGAAGGCAACCTGGGTCGCGGTGCCGTCGGCGTCCAGGCCGACAACGTCGGTCAGGATGCCGTTGTCGAGCTTGACGGCGAGCCGGGCGGCGATCTCCTTGCCCTCCTGGGCCGACGCCAGCAGCACGGCGGCCGGCTGCACCCGCTTGACCAACTCGGCAAGCACTGTCGCCTTCGGGGCCACCAGGTAGCCGTCGATCTCGTCACCCTCGGCGGCGTAGATCTTCTCCGCGCCGTACTCGCCCAGCTTGCCGCTCAGCGCCTCGGCGGCGCCAGCGCCGCCGAGCACCACAGCGCTCGGGGTGCCCAGCTCACGCGCGAGGGTGAGCATTTCCAGGGTGACCTTCTTGACGCCGAATTCCTTTGTGGCTTCGACGACGACGAGAACCTCGGACATGTCTGACCCCCCTCTCACACGAACTTCTCGGTGGCGAGGAACTCGACAAGCTTGACGCCGCCCTCGCCCTCATCAGTGATCTTGGCGCCGCCGGAGCGCGGGGGACGCTTGGTGTGCTCGACGACGGCGCTGGTGGCGCCGTCGAAGCCCACCTCGTCGGCCGCGACCCCGAGGTCGGCCAGCGAGAGCGTCTGCACCGGCTTCTTCTTGGCGGCCATGATGCCCTTGAAGGAGGGGTAGCGCGGCTCGTTGATCGTGTCCCAGACGGAGACCACGGCCGGGGTGGCGGCGGTGACCACCTCGTAGCCCTCCTCGGTCTGCCGCTCGACGGTCAGCGTCGCGCCGTCGACGGTGAGCTTGCGGGCACCGGTGAGCGCCGCGACGCCCAGCCGCTCGGCGATCATGTGCGGCATGACCTGGACCCGGCCGTCGGTGGACTCGGCGCCGCAGATGACCAGGTCGGCATTGAGCTGACCGAGAGCGGCGGCGAGCACCTTCGAGGTGGCGACGGCGCACGAGCCGTGCAGGGCGTCGTCGAGGACGTGCACTGCCTTGTCCGGGCCCATGGAGAGCGCCTTGCGGATCGACTCGGTCGCCCGGTCCGGACCCATGGTCAGGATGGTGACCTCGCCGCCGTGCGCCTCCTTGATCTTCAGCGCCTCCTCGATGGCGTACTCGTCCATCTCGTTGATCACGTTGTTCGCCGAACCGCGGTCGACGGTGTTGTCGTCATTGCGCAGGTTGCGGTCCGCGCCCGAATCAGGCACCTGCTTGACGAGTACGACGATGTTCATCGCGCTTCGACGACCCTCCTGTGTGGTGTTGCGATTCGCTCGCCCGGTCTGGGGCGCAGCGTCGCGCGTCGGTCGACGCCAGGTCAACCGCGGGCGGTTGTGCAGTTGCCCACGGCGCAATGTTACCTGCCAGTAGGTTGCGCTCCCGCAGCACTCAGAGTGACACAGCTCACCGACGCGCCGCCGGTCAGGCCGGCTCTGCCAACGCGACCCGGATCTGGTCGATGGCCGCCGCCTCGGCGGGTGCCACTCCGTCGTGCGCGCGGGCCACCTGGTCCGCGGCGGCCAACACCAGTTCGCGGTACGCGTCCACATCCCGTGGGGACTTCTCGCGCAGGATCCGCACCGCCTGCCCCAGCGCCGGCAGCACCACCGACTCGATCTCCAGCTGCGAGTCCCGGGGAAGTCGCGGCAGCGGGCCGGTGGTCAGCGCCTCCTTGACAGTGCCGCTGGCACCGGCCAACGCGCCGGACGCGGCGATGCTCTCCCGGATCACCCCCAGCACACCGGGGTCGGCGTTGGAGACCAGGAAGACGGCGCCGAAGGCACCGGTCTTGAGGGTCAACCGCTCCTCGTCCGTCAACCGCTGCTCCATGATCACGGAGTGTAGACGTACGGGGTGGTGGTGGTGACCGGGACGAGGCCGAGCCGCTGCAGGATGGGCCGGCTGTCCTCGGAACAGTCGACCTGCATGAGCGTGCGACCCCGCTGTTCGGCCAGCCGCGCCCGGTGGTTGACCAGCGCCCGGTAGATGCCCTTGCGCCGCCACTGCGGCAGCGTCGAGCCACCCCACAGCGTGGCGAAGCCGGTGTTCGCCGGGAACCGCACCCAGCCGGCGCTCACCACGGTCCCGTCCGCCTCGGCCACCACCACTGTGATCGAGTTCGGGTCGGCGTCGATCTCCTTGGCCAACCCGGTGACGAGGTGTGAACGGTCCGCCTGCCAGACCTCCTCCTCCATGGCGGCGATCCGCTCCAGATCCTCCCGGGACGTCACCTCACGTAGGCGTACCCCCTCGGGGGTGACCGGCAGCGCGGCGGCCAGCGGCGCTACCGGGCCGACCACGACGGTCTCCCGGTCCTCCGGCACGAAGCCGGCGGCGCGCAGCCGATCCGCCAGGTCCGCCGGTTCGTCGTGCTCGTTGAGCTTCCACTCGACCGACAGGCCGCGCTCGCGGAACAGCCGCACCTGCCGGGCGATCAGCTCGTCCAGCGCGTCACCGGTCAAACCGCCCAGGTCGCGGTAGGTGAGGAACCCGCCGGCGTCGAGCCCGATGATGCGGACCAGCGGCCCGTCCCGCTCCACAGTGACCCCGGCCGGAACCGGGTCGGGAATCTCCGGGCGGAGTTGGTTGTCGTAGGCGGTCCGCAGCGTCTGCACGTCGAGATCAGTCACCGGACCAGGCTAAGCGGAATGGGAAGCGGATATTCTCCCACTGTGTGGGAGGCGATCAAGCGGTGGTTCGACCCGGCGGAGCTGGGCTCGGTCGGTGAGACACCTGACTACCGTTTCTCGCTGGCCAACGAACGGACCTTCCTCGCCTGGCTGCGCACCGGTCTGGCGCTGGTCGGAGGCGGATTGGCCGCCGCGCAGTTCCTGCCGCCCCTGCCGATGAGTCACCTGCGCGAGGTGATCGCGGTGGCGCTGCTGCTGCTCGGCGCGGCGGTCGCGGTCCGCGCGGTGGACCACTGGGCGCGTACCGAGCGGGCCATCCGGCTCGGCCAGGAGCTGCCGGCGTCCCGGTTCCCCGCCATCCTGGCGCTCGCCGTCGGCGTCGGCGCGTTGCTGCTGGTCGCCGCCGTCCTGATGCGGGCGGTCGGCGGGCGGTGAGCGCCGGACGCGACCCGGGGCTGCAACCGGAGCGGACCCGGCTGGCCTGGCGGCGCACCCTGCTCACGGTGACAGTGGTGACGGTGCTCGCCGTCCGGCTGGCGTCGACCGGCGACCCGACCGGTGCGCTGATCGCCGGTGGCACCGTTCTGGTGTGGGGCGCCCTGCTGGTGCTCTGCTGGCCACGGGGCACCGGCACCGGTCCGGCCCGCACCGGCGGCCGGACACTTCCCCTGGTCACCGTGGGCACTGTGGTGCTGGCGTCACTGGGAGTGCTGCTGGTGCTGCGCGGACTGTGGTGACGCGCGCCGGTGCGTCATCATGGGTGCATGGCCCGGCTTGGCGTACTCCTCTTCCTGGTGCAGATTGTCCTCGCCGTCTGCGCGCTGATCAGCTGCCTCTCCGCCGAGGAGGGCAAGATCCGTGCCCTTCCCCGGATCGCCTGGGTGCTGATCATCTTGTTCTTCCCGCTGGTCGGCTCGATCGCCTGGTTCATCGTCGGCCGGGAGCCCAGCCCCGGCGTGCGCAACGGCTGGTCGGGCGGCGGCGGCGAGCGGCAGCGCCCACGGCCGGTGGCCCCCGACGACGACCCGGAGTTCCTGCGCTCCGTCGAGGAACGCGCCCAGCAGCAGGACCAGGAGCTGTTCCAACGCTGGGAGGAAGACCTGCGGCGACGCGAGGACGACCTTCGCCGCCGCGACGGTGAGCCGCCGCGGGAGGGCGACCGACCGGAGGTGTGAACGCGCCGCCGCCGCCGGCGCAGGAGCGACGGCGGCGGCGGGTGCGACTCAGGCCAGGTTCGACGACCGGGGGTACGCGTCGGTCGGGTCGGTGAGCACGTTCACCAGGTACGGCACTCCGGAGTCGAACGCCCGCTGGAGCGCCGGGCCCAGGTCGGCCGCCTTGGCGACCGTCTCCCCCGCCCCGCCGAGCGCGCTGACCACGGTGTCGTAGCGCAGCTCCGGCTGGAGGTCGGCGGCCACGTCGTAGCCGTACATGGCCCGCATCGGGTGCTTCTCCAGCCCCCAGATGCCGTTGTTGCCGACGACGATCACCACCGGCAGCTTCTGGCGGACCAGCGACTCGACGTCCATCAGCGAGAAGCCGGCCGCGCCGTCGCCCATCAGCACGCAGATCTGCCGGTCCGGGTGACTGACCCGGGCGCCCATCGCGTAACCCATGCCGGTGCCCAGGCAGCCGTACGGGCCCGGGTCCAGCCACGTGCCGGGCTGGGCCGGCTCCAGGTACCGTCCGGCGTACGACACGAAGTCGCCGCCGTCGCCGATGGTGATCGCGTCCGGGGCGAGCGCCCGACGCAGCTCGCCGTAGATCCGGGCCGGTCGGATCGGGTCGGTCTCGGCGGCCATCTCCGCGGCGTCCCGAGCCTTCGCCGCGTCCTCGGCGACGCGCAGGTCGGCGATCCAGTCGGCGTGGTCGGCCCGATCGCCGGAGTGATCGGCCAGCGCGGAGAGGATCAGGCGCAGGTCACCGGCGGGCGCGACGGCCGGCTGGACGTGCGTCGCCCGCTGGCTGGGGGCGTCGACGATGTGCACCACCTTGGCGTCACCGAAGTCACCGAAGCTGAGCCGGAAGTCCAGCGGGGTGCCCACCACCACGACCACGTCGGCGCCGGAGAGCGCAGCCCGTCGGGCCTTGGCGAACGCCAGCGGGTGCTCCGGCGGGAGCGAGCCGCGACCCATGCCGTTGGTAAAGACCGGCACCTGCAACGCCTCGGCCGCCTCGCGCAGCGCGGCGACCGCGTCGCCCGCGTACACGTCGGAGCCGGCGATGATGACCGGCCGCTGCGCACCGGCGATGAGCATCGCCGCGCGGCCGACCTCCTCCGGGTCCGGTACGACCGGGTCGACGCCCGTCACGGCGGGCAGGTCGGTCTCGGCGACCGAGAAGACCGTCTCCAGCGGGAAGTCGAGGAAGGCCGGGCCGCGGTGCGGGGTGAGCGCCGCGTTCAGCGCCGCACCCACCGCACGCGGGATGTCGTCGGTGCTGAACACCGTTTCGGCGTGTTTGGTGACCGGGGCGACCAGCGGCAGGTGGTCCATCTCCTGGAGGCTGCCCGAGCCCCAGCGGAACGCGGGCGCGCGCCCACCGAGCACCAGCACCGGCGAGGCGTTGAAGAACGCGCTGGTCATGCCGGAGATGCCGTTTGTGACACCGGGCCCGGCGGTGAGCACGGCGAGGCCGGGGCGGCGCTGGAGCTTGGCCACCGCCTCGGCGGCGAAGACCGCGGACTGCTCGTGCCGGACGTCGTAGATCGGGAAGTCGGTCTTGTACGCGGCGTCGTAGAGCGGGAAGACGTGCCCTCCGGACAGCGTGAACATCTCCCGTACGCCGTGCGCGCGTAGTGCCGCGAGCGCCAACTCGCCGCCGTGACCCTCGATCCGCTCCGTCATGTCGCTCCCATCGTCCGTGGCCGGGATCACAGGTTACCGGCCAGTCACATGGCCCTGCGACCGTGGCCCCGGCCACCGGACGTTGCCAAGGTCAGGGCGCCGCCGGGGGGGACGGTGTCGGATCAGCGGCCCGGGTCGGGCGGTGCCGGATCAGCGGCCGGTGAAGCGCGGCTTGCGCTTCTCGACGAAGGCCGCCATGCCCTCGCGCCGGTCGTCGGTGGCGAACAGCGCCGCGAAGAGCTGACTCTCCCAGGCCAGGCCCGAGTTCAGGTCCATGTCCAGGCCACCGTCGACAGCCAGCTTCGCCGCGCGCAGCGCCTGCACCGGCCCGGTCAGGTACGGGGTGATCAGCGCGACGGCGGTGTCGTACACCTCGGCGGCCGGGACGACCCGGTCGGCCAGGCCGATGCGCAGCGCTTCCTGCGCGTCCACCATCCGCCCCGACATGATCAGGTCCTTGGCCCGGGCCGGGCCGACCAGGCGGGCCAGCCGCTGGGTGCCGCCGGCACCCGGGATGATGCCCAGCTTGATCTCCGGCTGGCCGAGCTTGGCGTCCTCGGCGACCACCCGCCAGTCACAGGCCAACGCCAGTTCACAGCCGCCACCCAGGGCGTACCCGGTGATCGCGGCGACCACCGGCTTGGGGATCCGGGCGATCGCGCCGAGCGCGCTGGACAGGTTCGCCGCCCGGTCGGCCATGTCCACGTAGGACATGTCGGCCATCTGCTTGATGTCGGCGCCGGCGGCGAAGACCTTCTCCCCGCCGTACACGATGACGGCGCGGACCTCGGGGTCGGCGGTGGCCGCCGTGGCGGCGGCGCGCAACTCCTCCTGCACCTGGGTGTTGAGCGCGTTCATCGGCGGCCGTTCCAGCCGGATCGTGCCGATGCCGTCAGTGGTCTCCAGCCGAACGAACTCGCCCACGCTGCCCTCACTTCCTCGTCGAAGTCGCGTGCCAACCTTACGACCCGGCTCGTTTGGGTAAGTAGTGTGGTGTCAGCCCCGTGGGCGGGAGTCCAGCCATGATCACGTATTACGACGACAAGTCGGTGCAGGTCACCTCCACCACCCTCCGTGTCGACGGTCGCAGCTACCAGCTAGCCGACATCACAATGATCTGGCACCGCCGTGGCACCCGTTCCTGGCGCGTGCTGGTGGGGCGGGGTGCGATCGGTGCCGCGCTCGCCGGCCCACTGGTCGCCGCGGTGCTCGGCATCGGTGTGGCCGTCTGGCTTCACCGCTCACCCACAGTGACGATCGCGATAGTCGGCGCGTCGGTGCTGGTCGGGTTGGCCGTCGGGCCGGTCGCCGACTTCCTCTTCGAACACCTGGACCGCTCGTACGCCCGGGGCAGCCGCCAACTGGAGATCTGGGCCCGTTGGCGGGGTCAGCCGGTGCGTCTGCTGCGCACCGGTGACGCGCTGCGCTTCGGGCAGATCTACCGGGCGGTGCAGCGCGCGGTGGAGCACAGCCAACCGGCCCGCCCCGGCACCCGCCGCTAGTCAGCCTGGTTCCGCCGCACGTCCCGACCTGACCGAGGGCCGGTCCCCACCGGTGAGACCGGCACAGCGGGCGCGGCGTTCCCTCAGGGGGCGGGCGGGCGCAACGTTCCCGCAGCGCCTTTGGAGCTGATATCGAAAACGAATCGGACCGAGGGCCTGCGGTGCCGCTGTGCCGTACCGCCGCAGTTCGCAAGGCCACGGCCCGGCGGGGCGCGGCGGACGCGCGATGTCGCAGACGATTCAGCTCCAAAGGACCGCCGCAACACCACCGCTACCGTCGGGCGGCCCGTCGGATCCTCTGTGAGGAGGCGCCGATCTTCTGCGAAGAAGGCCAAGCGCCGTGGTCCGCGCGAGGCGAGGTTTGCCTGGCGGTGGTTAGGCTTAGTGATGACCCTCTATTACCGGGACGACGCGGTGCAGGTGACCTCCGAGTCGATCCGGGCGGGCGGTCAGGTGATCGCCCTGTCTGACGTGACGTTCGTCTGGCACGCCCGGGGGCAGAAAACTCTCGCCGTGCGCGGCCGTGTGCTGGGGCGCGGTGTCCTGGTACTGCTGCTCTCGCTGCCGCCGCTGGTCGCCGTGGTCTGCGTGCTGTCGCTGGCCTGGTCGGCTCAGGATCGGGGCAACTGGCAACTGGCGCTGATCATCCTCGCCGGCTGCGCGGTCGGGGCGCTGGTGTCGCTGCCGTTCCTGGAGATCCCCCTCGGCTGGCTGGACCGCTCCTACGAACGCGGCAGCCACGTGCACGAGCTGTGGGTGCAGCACCACGGCCGGGAGGATCTGCTGGTGCGCACCCCGGACGCGCTACGGTTCGGGCAGATCTACCGGGCCGTGCAGCGCGCCGTCGAACAGCAGGGGGACCATCGATGACCACCCGTCGCGGCGAGGCAGTCGCGCTGGCCGGCCTGCTCGCGGCGGCCGGCGTCACCCACCTGCTGCGACCCGGCGTCTACGACCCGATCGTGCCGCGCGCGTTGCCCGGCCCGCCCCGATTCTGGACGTACGCCAGCGGCGTCGCCGAACTGGCGGTGGCGGCGACGGTCGCGAACCCGGCCACCCGGCGGGCCGGCGGTCGGGCCGCCGCCGCACTCTTCGTCGCCGTCCTACCGGCGAACGTGAAGATGGCAGTGGACTGGCGCGAGCGCCGCCCGACGAAGCGGGCCATCGCGTACGGCAGGGTGCCGTTGCAGGTGCCGCTGATCTGGTGGGCGCTGCGGGTGGCCCGCGCCGCCACCGCCGGTCGACGGCCCCGCTGACCGGCTCCGTCGGGCGGTTGTGGTGCGGCCGACGCACACTTGACCCCATGGCGATTCCCCTCCCCACCCCGGCCGCCGTGGTAGGCCTGACCCGCTCCGCTCTCGACCAGGCGCTCGGCTCCGCGGCCTCGATGGCGGCCGTGCCCGCCCGCGCGTTCGCCGTACTGGACGGGGTGGAGGTGCTGCTGGCCCGGATCAACGGCGTGGTCGACCGGATCGAAACGACACTGGATCGGACCGATCAGGTGCTCACCGACGCCGAGGCCGCGGTCCGCGAGGTGGCAGTCATCAGCGCCGCCGCGACCACCGCCATCGACACCGCGACCGAGGTGGCCACCGCCGCCGCAGTGGTGGTCGCCGAGGCCGACCGGGTCTCCCGGGTGGTAGGCACTGTGGTCGCGGAGGCCGACCGGGTCGCGAACCGCGCTGCCACCACGGTGGGCACCGCGACGGAGGCCGCCGCCACGGCGGCAGAACTGCTGGCGGCGTACGAGCCGGCGTTGCGCCGGGCCGCGCCGATGGCCGGGCGGTTCGTGGAGGAGCTGAGCCACGAGGAGATCAGCGCGGCGATCCACCTGATCGACGAGTTGCCGAAGCTCAAGGAACACCTGACGGCGGACATCCTGCCGATCCTGGCCACGCTGGACCGGGTCGGGCCGGACCTGCACGACCTGCTGGACGTGACCCGCGACCTGAAGCTCGCCGTGGCCGGCATCCCCGGGTTGGGCATGCTGCGCCGACGCGGCGAGAAGCTCACCGACGAGCCCGTCGCCTGACGACCGGCCCGCACGGGCGAGCCGGCCGGTGTGCTGCGGGTGCGGTCAGGCAGGTACGTACAGCTCGTCGATCTCGGCGCGTTGCGGTAGCGCCACCGAGGCCCCGAGCTTGCGAACGCAGGCAGCGCCGGCCGCCGACGCCCAGCGCACCGCATCGACCAGGTCGCGCCCTTCGCCCCAGCCGACGGCCAGCGCGGCGGTGAACGCGTCACCGGCGGCGGTGGAGTCGACCACGTCGACAGGTACCGCCGGCACGTGCACCTCGGTGCCGTCCCGGTCGACGTACCAGGCGCCCTCACCGCCAAGAGTGAGCACGGCCCGGGGGGTCAGGTCGAGCAGCGCGCGCGGCTCCTCCCGACCCCGGCCGGCGAGCGCCTGCGCCTCACCCTCGTTGACTACCAGCAGGTCCACGGCGGCGAGCAACTCGGGTGGGAGGTCCCGCGCCGGTGCGGCGTTCAGGATGACCCTGGTGCCGGCCTCGCGGGCGGCCACCGCGGCGGCCGCCACGGTCTGCACCGGGATCTCCAGTTGGGCGACGAGGACGTCCGCCGCACGCACAGTGGTCAACTCCTCCTCGGTGAGGCCGACCAGGGCGTCGTTCGCGCCCGGGGTGACCACTATGGCGTTCTCCCCCTGGGCGTTGACCATCACCAGCGCCACTCCGGAGGCGCCGTAGACCACCCGAAGCTGACTGGTGTCCACGCCGGCCGCGGTGATGCGGGCCTTGAGGGTGACGCCGAAGGCGTCCGAGCCGATCGCGCCGAGGAAGGCGCAGGAGGCGCCGGCCCGGACCGCGGCCACGGCCTGGTTGGCGCCCTTGCCGCCGGGCACCATCACGAAGTCGGTGCCGAGCATGGTCTCGCCCTGTCGAGGCAGCGCGGGTGCCATCGCGACCAGGTCCATGTTGGCGCTGCCCACCACGGCAACCCGGGTCTGCGGCACGACCGTCTCCGCCTGTCCGGCGCTCAGGCGGCGCGAGCCGTGAAGCGGTCGCCCGACCGCTCGACCACAAGTGGCAGCCCGAAGGTCTTGGAGAGGTTGTCACCGGTCAGCGTCTCGGCGAGCAGGCCCTGGGCGACCACCCCACCCTCGCGCAGCAGCATCGCGTGGGTGAACCCGGGCGGGATCTCCTCGACGTGGTGGGTGACCAGCACCATCGCCGGGGCGTCCGGGTCGTACGCCAGCTCGGCCAGACGGGCGACCAGGTCTTCCCGACCGCCCAGGTCGAGCCCGGCCGCGGGCTCGTCGAGCAGCAGCAGCTCCGGGTCGGTCATCAGGGCACGGGCGATCTGCACCCGCTTGCGCTCACCCTCGGAGAGGGTCCCGTAGCGGCGTTCGGCGAGCCCACCGACGCCGAGTTGACTCAGCAGTGCCCGCGCCCGCGCCTCGTCGCCACGGTCGTAGTTCTCCCGCCAACGGCCGACCACCGACCAGGCGGCGGTCACCACCACGTCGCTGACCCGCTCGTCGGCGGGCAGCCGCTCGGCGATCGCGGCGGTGGTGAGCCCGATCCGGGTACGCAGCTCGTTGACGTCGGTGCGGCCGATCCGCTCGCCGAGCACGTGCGCGACACCAGTGGTGGGGTGCAGCCGACCGGCGGCGAGGTTGAGCAGAGTGGTTTTGCCGGCACCGTTGGAGCCGAGCACGACCCACCGCTCGTCCAGTTCGACGCGCCAGGTCAGGTCCTGTAGGAGGGCGGTGCCAGAGCGGCGTACGCCGACGCCGTCGAGGCTGACCACCAGATCCGGGTCCACGAAAGCGGCGGCAGGCGCGGCGCCGGCAGCGCCGGGGATCAGGTCACCAGTCACCACACCATCCAACCACGCAGCGCCTCGGTGCCCCCCATGGGCGGCACCTCAGCCATAGGGTGAAGCGCCGTGTCGTTGATCACCAAGCCCGAAGGACGGCCCATGCCCCGCCCACGTACGGAGCCGCGCGGATGAGCGCGGTCATCGAGATCGAGGGTCTGCGCAAGACCTTCCACAGCCTGCGCAGCGGCCGACGGGTGGCGGTGGACGGGTTCGACCTGCTGGTCGAGGCGGGCCAGGTCCACGGTTTCCTGGGCCCCAACGGCTCGGGCAAGACCACCACCCTGCGTGCCCTGCTCGGGCTGGTACGCGCCGACAGCGGCCGGATGACGGTGCTCGGCCAGCCGTCGCCGGAGCTGCTGCCCCGGGTGGCGGGTCAGGTCGGCGCAATCGTGGAGAGCCCGCAGTTCTTCGGCAACTTCACCGGCCACCGCACGCTGCGGTTGTTGGCCCGCGCCGGTGGGGTGCCGGTCTCGCGGGTTGACGAGGTGCTGGATCTGGTGGGCCTGTACGACCGGGGCGATGAGCGGGTGAAGGGCTATTCGCTGGGCATGAAGCAGCGTCTGGCGGTGGCGTCCGCGCTGTTGAAGGACCCGCGGTTGCTGATCCTGGACGAGCCGGCGAACGGGCTGGACCCGGCGGGCATCCGGGAGATGCGCGACCTGACGCGGTCGCTGGCGGCCAACGGGGTGACAGTGCTGGTGTCCAGTCACATCCTGGGCGAGATCCAGCTGATCTGTGACCACGTCACGATCATCTCCCGGGGGCGGCGGGTCGCTACCGGTCGGGTCGACGAGGTGCTGGCGGGCCACGACCGGCACGAGTTCCTGGTGCGGGTGGCCGAGCCGGAGCGGGCCGTCGAGCTGCTGCACGCGGCCGAACTGACGGCGGTCGTGGACGGCGGGGCGTTGGTGGTGAGCGGGGTGGACGACCCGACGGTGGTCAGCCGGGTGCTCGGTGAGCAGGGTCTGTGGGTGGGCGAGCTGACGCCGCTGCGGCCGGATCTGGAGAGCGTCTTCCTGGAGCTGACCGACGCGTACGAGCATCCGTCGGTGCCCCGGCAGGTCGGCGACTCGTCGCTGCCGCAGGGCGAAGCTGTGATCGACCTCGATCGGGGAGTGGAAGCGTGAACCTGGTGCGTGCCGAGTTGGAGCGGCTGTCCGCGCGTCGCTTCGTGCAGCTCATGGTCGTCCTTTTGGTGTTGGCGTTCGCCGTCACGGCGGCGACCACGCTGGCCGGTTCCCACAAGCCGACCGCCAGTGAACTGAACTCGGCGCGGCAGCAGGCCGTCGACGCGCGACGGAGTATGGAGACCACGCACCAGGAGTGCCTGGCCCGCCTGCAGGAAAGGTCGCCGACCGACACGAGCGAGTATTTCGCCGACTGCGCGGACCTCGACCCGATCCGGCAGGACCGGCTGCCGATCGCCGCCGACTTCCTGCCGGGGGTGTTCAGCTTCGCTGAGCAGGCCGAGTCGTTGCTCCATTTCCTGATCGCGTTCCTGGTGCTGTTCGGGTTCCTGGTCGGCGCCTCCTACATCGGCGCGGATCTGAACTCGGGCGGTGTGGTGAATCTGCTGCTCTGGCGACCGCGCCGGTTGACTGTGCTCGCGGCGAAGTTGGGCACCCTGCTGGGCTCGGTGCTGGTGCTGTCCCTGCTGGCGTCGGTGGCCTACCTCGCCACGTTCTGGATGATCGGGCAGAGCGCCGGGTTGCCGGGCCGGCTCGACGACGGCTTCTGGCGTTCGCTCGGTGCGGTGCACGGCCGGGGCCTGGTGTTGGTGCTGCTGGCCTCGGCTGTGGGCTTCGCGATCGCCACGCTGGGTCGGCACACCTCTGCGGCGCTGGGGGCGGTGGCGGCGTACGCGGTGGTGTGGGAGTTGGGCGGTCGTCTGGTGTTGCAGATCATCGACGTCCGACGGTCGGACCAACTGATGCTCTCCAGCTACATCGGGGCGTGGCTCAGTGGCGAGTCGCGGTTCTTCGACCCGCGGCTCTGTGCCGGCACCTCGGGTACCGGCTACTGCTCGGGCCTCTACAGCCTGACCTGGGGCCCGGCGCTGCTGGTGCTGGTCGCGGTGACCGGCGGGCTGACCGCGGCGGCGTTCGCCGTGTTCCGTCGCCGCGACCTGATCTGAGTTGCGGTCCGCCGGGGGCTGACGCGGCCCTCGGGCTCCCCCGGCGGGCCGGAACCGGCAAGAGCTTGCGACTCACCATGTAGCGGTGAAATATTCCTTCACGTGACCGCCGCGACGGGCTCAGCCGACGGTGGAGCCGAACACCTCGTCGCGTACCGCGTCCAGGGCGGTGCGCAGCGCGCCGTGCAGGATCGGCTCCTCGGTCAGCCCGGTCGGCACCACTCGCGGCTGGACCAGGGTGATCGCCGCGACCTCCTGCTGCACCCGGTCGGCGAGTGCCGCGCCGCCGGCCTGGCCGACCTCACCGGCGAGCACTACCAGCGGTGGGTCCAGCACCACGCAGGTGCTGGCCACGCCGAGCGCGAGCCGACGGGCCAGTTCGTCGAGCATCGGACCACCGTCGGCACCGGCCGCGACGGCCGCGCGGACCGCCTCGGCGGCGTCGGCGTCCGGGTAGCCGTGCTCGCGGGCCACAGCGCGCACCGAGTCCGCACCGATCAGCTGCTGAAAGGCCGGCTTGGCACGACGGGAGACGTCGCGCGGAATGGGCGCGCCGGGCACCGGCAGGTAGCCGATCTCGCCGGCCGCGCCGCTGCTGCCGTGGTGCAACCGCCCGCCCAGCATGATCGCCAGACCGACGCCGGCGCCCACCCAGACCAGCACGAAGTCCGACAACCCCTGCGCTGCGCCGGACTGCGCCTCGGCCACCGCGGCCAGGTTGACGTCGTTCTCGAAGACCACCGGTGTGTGCAGGTCGTCCCGCAACGCGGCGAGCAGACCGCTGTGCCAGCGCGGCAGATTGAAGGCGAAGGTGATGTCGCCGGTGCCGGGGTCGACCAGGCCCGGCGTACCGAGCACGATCCGTCGTACGCTGCTCAGCTGCGCCTGGGCGCTGCTCGCCGCCTGCACGACGGCGTTGTGCACCACGCCCACCGGGTCGTCGGTGTCCCGGGTCGACTGCTCCACCCGGCCGATGACCGCACCGGTGATGTCGGCGCAGGCGGCCACCACCCGGTCCGGCCCGACGTCCACGCCGACCACGTGCGCGCTGCCCGGGCGGACGGCGTAGAGCTGGGCGTTCGGCCCCCGCCCGCCGGCCTGCTCGCCGACCCGCGCGACGAGACCGCGCTCCTCCAGCCGCTCCACCAGTTGCGAGGCGGTGACCTTCGACAGCCCGGTCAGCTCGCCGAGTCGAGCCCGGGTCAGCGGGCCGCGTTCGAGGAGCAGTTCCAGCGCGGCACGGTCGTTGAGCGCCCGCAACAGACGGGGGGTGCCGGGCAGCCGGGTCGCACTCATGACACGTCCTCTAGTTTTAGTAAACTTTGCTAACTGTAAACCTACCTGCGAACGGGTAGCCGTAGCGTAACGGCCACTCGACTGTGGGACGCTCCGCCAAGTCGGCAGGGCCAGGACCACCACCGGTACGACGTTTCGTACCCGCGGGGCACCGAAGGGGGAAGATCACGTGGGGTTGGATCCAGGACTGCGCCGGCTCGCGCTGGGCACGCTGCTGGCCGCGTACCCGGGACCGGTCCCGCCCGACTGGGCGGTCGACCTGCTGGCCGACGGGCTGGCCGGGCACACCCTGTTCGGCACCAACGTGCACGACCCCGCGCAGGTGGCGGCGAGCACCGCAGCGCTGCGCGCCGGTCGACCCGACGCGCTGATCGCGATCGACGAGGAGGGTGGCGACGTGACCCGGCTGGCGCACGCCACCGGCAGCCCGTACCCCGGTAACGCCGCCCTCGGTGCGATCGGCGACGTGGCGCTCACCCGACGGGTCTACCAGTCGATCGGCGCCGAACTGGCCGCGCTCGGCATCACTGTCAACCTCGCCCCCACTGTCGACGTCAACACCGCCGACGACAACCCGGTGATCGGCACCCGGTCCTTCGGCGCGGATCCGGTGCGGGTGGCCGCCCACTCGGCCGCCGCCGTGGCCGGGTTGCAGGCTGCCGGCGTGGCCGCCTGCGCCAAGCACTTCCCCGGGCACGGCGCCACGGTCACCGACTCCCACCACGAACTGCCCACAGTGGACGCCCCGCTGGGCCTGCTCCGCCAGCGGGACCTACCGCCGTTCGCGGCAGTCGTCGCCGCCGGGGCGCGGGCCGTGATGACCGCGCACATCCGGGTGCCGGCGCTCACCGGCGCCGACCCGGCCACCTTCAGCCGGGCCGTCCTTGTCGACCTGCTGCGCACCGAGTACGGCTTCACCGGCACCGTCATCACCGACGCGCTGGAGATGAAGGGTGCCGCGGTGGCCGCCGGCGGGGTCGGGCCAGCTGCGGTCCGGGCCCTGAGCGCGGGTGCCGACCTGCTCTGCATCGGCGCGAAGGTGGACGCCGAACTGGTCGAGCGGGTGGCCGCCGAGATCGTCGACGCGCTCGCCGACGGCCGGCTGGCGAGGGCGCGGGTCGAGGAGGCGGCCGGCCGCGCCGCCGATCTCGCCGCCTGGACCCGGGCCGCCAGCGGGTCGCCGGTCACCGGCGACACCGAGCTGGGGTACGCGGCGGCGCGCCGGGCGGTCCGGGTGGACGGCCTGCTCACCGGCCTGGAGCAGCCACTGGTGGTGCAACTGCACACCGAGTCGACGATCGCCGAGGGTCGGGTGCCGTGGGGCCTCGGTCCGCACCTGGACGGGGTGCCGGAGATCCGGGTGATCGCCGCGGAGACCGACCCGGACACGCTGCGCGGATTGGCGGGCGACCGTCCCATCGTGCTGGTCGGGCGACACCTGCACCGGCTACCCGGCGGCCCGGAGCTGATCGCCGACCTGGCCGCCCAGCACCCCGTGACAGTGGTGGAGATGGGCTGGCCGGCACAGTGGCGGCCGGCAGGCGTCCGCGCCTTCGTCACCACCTACGGCGCGAGCCACGCCAACGGTCGCGCAGCGGCCGAGGTGCTCGGTCTGGCCGGCTGAGCCACGGCGCTCTCCGGCCGGGCGGAAACGCTCGGCCGGGCGTCGCGCTCCAGCGCCGCGCCGGAGTGTCCACAGTCACTCGTCGCCACTTATTGAACATGTTCAACAACGGCCCTAGTCTGATGACATCGGTAGTTGAACACGTTCAAGAAGGGCGTCCACATGGACATCAAGGTCTGGATGTACGTGATCTACCTGGCGGTCAGCGTCGGCCTGACCATCTGGGTGGCGCGAGCGCTGTCCCGCAACGGGCTGGTCTTCCTGGAGGAGGTCTTCGCCGAGAAACGACTCGCCCAAGCGGTCAACAGTCTCCTGGTGGTCGGGTTCTACCTGCTCAACCTCGGCTACGTCACGGTGGCGATGAAGCACTCCGACCCTGTCGATTCGACAAGCCAGGCCATGGAGGAGCTGTCCCTCAAGATCGGCCTGGTGCTGCTGGTGCTCGGCGCGCTGCACTTCTTCAACGTCTTCGCGCTCGGCCGCTACCGCCGAAACCGACTCCGCCAGCTCGCCACCCACCCCCCGCTCGCCCCGATCGGCCGACTCCCCATGCAGTCCGCCCCTCCCGGATCGCAATTGGTCGGCGCGTACCCGGGCGGACCACAGCCGACCGGCGCGCACCCGACCGGCCCTCAGCCGGCCGGTCCGCAGCCGGCCGTCGGCCCGACGAACAACCCACCAACCCGATGACAGTGCCCCCGACCGGTGGCGGCGGTCGGCTCCCGGATCCCACCGCTCACTCCGGCGGTGGGATCCGGGGGTTCACCGTCCTGTTCGACGCGGCCTGCCCACTCTGCCGCGCCGCCCGCCGCTGGTTGTCGTCCCGCGCCCAGCTCGTACCCCTGGAGTTCGTGCCGGCCGGGTCCGCCGAGGCCCGGCGGCGCTTCCCCGGCCTGGACCACGACGCGACGCTGCGCGACCTCACGGTGATCGCCGACACCGGCGAGGTGTACGCGGGCGACGGCGCCTGGTTCGCCTGCCTCTGGGCGCTGACCGACCACCGGTCCACTGCCGAGCGGCTGGCCCGACCACACCTGCTGCCCCTCGCCCGGCAGACGGTGGCCGCCGCCTCGGCGATCCGGGAGCGGATCCGCGACCCGTGGGCCGAGCCGACCGACGAACCGGCGGGATACGGTGACCCCGATGACCGAACAGCCTGCGCAGACGACCACTGCGGGTGACCCAGCCACCGCCCGAGGCGAGCAGACCCGGCAGCTGATCCGGGACACCGCGATGCGGCTGTTCCGCGAACGCGGGTACGCCCAGACCACGATGCGGGCGATCGCGCAGGAGGCCGGCGTGGCGGTCGGCAACGCCTACTACTACTTCGGTTCCAAGGACCACCTGATTCAGGAGTTCTACGCCCAGTCCCAGGTCGAGCACCGGGCCGCCGCGCAGCCCGTGCTCGACCGGGAGGAGGCGTTCGGTCCCCGGCTCGCCGGGGTGCTGCACGCGGGGATCGACGTGTTGACTCCCTCACACGGATTCGCGGCGACCTTCTTCAAGACGGCGGCGGAGCCCACCTCCCCGTTGAGCCCCTTCTCCGCGGAGTCCTCCGGCCCCCGACAGGCGGCCATCGACCTCTTCGGCGAGGTGTTGACCGGATCGACGGCCAAGGTCGACGCCGAACTGCGCCCACAGCTGCCCGAGCTGCTCTGGCTCGCGTACATGGGCGTGATCCTCTACTGGGTGCACGACCGATCGCCGGGCCAGACCAAGACCCGCCAGCTCATCGACGGGGCCGTACCCCTGATCGACCGGCTCGTGGCGCTGTCCCGGCTCCGGGTCCTGCGGCCGGTGACCCGCCAGGTGCTCGACCTGATTCGCACGCTCCGTCACTGATCCGGCCGGCTCCTTCGGCCGGCGAAGCAGCAGGTCAAGTCCACTTTTCGACACTCCGAACCGACAGCTTCAACCTTGCCCCGAGCCTGTTCGATACGTAGCGTGATCGACACGTAGCGGCACGCCGCTACACCCGGAACCGGGGCCTGGGGGGAGGTTGCGGACCGTGGATCCGGCCCGGGATCCACGGTCCGCGCCCAATGCCCGTTCAGCGCCCCGCCCCGCCGCAACCCCGCCTCCCGCGCCGATCTTGCAGTCTCGGTTGCCGAGATGCATGAAATGCCCGCTATGCCGCAACAGAAAGTGCAAGATCGCGGGCCTCTACAGCTTCGGGCCTTGCTCAGCGCGGATAGACCCCGTACGCGCGCCAGCCCCGGTCCGGAAAACCCGCCGCTTCGGCGACCCGGGCCGAGGCGTGATTGTCCCGCTCGTGCAGGTAGGTGGGGACCGCCCCCTCGTCGAGCACCCGCCGCGCCGCCTGCGCCACCAGCCGACGGGCGAGGCCGCGCCCCTGGGCGGCCGGCACGGTGCCAACTGCCAACTCGTGCCCGTACGCGTCGTGCCGCTTGATCCCGGCACCGGCCAGATAGCCGCCGTCCGGGTCACGGACCACCAGCACCGGCCTGTCGAAGAGTCGCAGCCACGGCGGCAGCCCGGTGGCGGTCGGCTCGGTCCACTCCCCCACGTCGGGCAGCGGGGCGGGCGACACGCTCCACCGGAAGGGGCCGTCGTGTACGCAGAATTCGGGCCGTCCGACGGCCTCCGGCAGCGCGGCGAGCAAGCGAGCCGGCGTACGGCGAACCAGCGCGCGGATCGCCGCCACACGGTCCGGCGCCACGGAGAGCACGGCGCTCTGCCCGGTGTCCACGGCGAGCGCGGGGCGTAGCCGGCCGTCCCAGGCCGGTTCGGCCCGCCGCTGCGAGGCGACCACGTGCAACCCCGGCCCGGCCGGCCACTGGCCGAGCCAGGTGGCCAGGTGCAGGTGCAGTCGCCGGTCGAGCATGCGCACCTCCCCGCGTCACCCGACCCGTCGTCGATCACCGTACGCCGGACGGCGGGGCCGGGCGCAGGATACGTCAGGGCCGAACGGGAAAGGGTGCCGGAACCGGGCGGGCAGATCGACCGTCATATGTATTTCCATATATGGACACCTTTGTTTGGGACGGTGAACGCATGCCGATTCAGCCGAGCGACCACTACCAGCAGGACCCTGAGCGACTCTGGCAGGCGGCGGAGGCCGTCGGAGGCAATCCGCCCCAGCCGCGCTACCGGAACCCTCGGACAATCGGCGGCAGTGCCCTGTCGTGGGCCGGTCTGAACAAGCTGTCCGTCGGCAGCTCCGGTAGGCACCGCCTGAACAACCACTGACGCAGCAACGAGTGGGTGGTGGCACCGACGGGCAGCCTCTGACGTTGGCCCGGGGGCCGACACACCGGAGGAGGTCCAGCGGCGGCTTTCGCACACCTGTCGGGTAATTTCTTGTGGTCCGCCATCCCGGCCTACGACAGGAGAAGCTCCGCGCATGGGCAAGAAGACGATCCACGTCTCCGACTTCACCGGCACGGTTCTGCAGCAGGACGACGAGGTGGTCCGTGTCGTCGTGCTGGAGCACCCGGACCTGGTCGCCGGGCCCGTGCAGTTGGACGCCACCCCGGGCGAGGTGGAGAACATCGACGACGCCGCGCTGGACGTGGCGGTGGTGGAGATCCACGACCGGCACGGTGGCGGCGAGCCCCGCCGGGTGGTGTTGACCGCCAGCGAGTTCGACGCGATGGCCACGGACGTGCCGATGGCGCAACTGTTGAAGACGGCCGAGCGAGTTCGCCCACCCAAGGCCCGCAAGACCACCGAGAAGATCGACTACGGCACGCTGGAACACGCCGGCAAGCCCCACCGGGGCCGGGTCACCGAGGAGGAGGCCCGCCTGGTGCGCGAGCATCTCGACGAGGTCAACAAGCGCCTCGCCGACGCGGGCATACGCCAGATCGACACTGCCGATCCGGAGCACGCCCTGCGCTACGGCTTTCCCGAGGCGTCCTGACCCAACTGCGTCAGCACACCTTCTTCGCCCGATCGCGGAAGGCGGTCTCGGTGACCGCCTTCCGCTTTGTGCCGCCGTCATTCACGAGGACCTGGTCCGGCCTGAGCCCGGTCACCTCGGCCAGGATGAAGTGGACGGGGAGGGCGTTGTGCCGATCCCCGTAGGCGGCGACCGAGTATTCAACGCCGGGTTCGAATGCGGTGAGCGTCTGCTCGTCGGGCGTCCAACCCGCCGGCAGTGCGAAAAAACTCACCTCCGTCACGTCGCCGTCGCCGTCGCCGTTCCGGTCGATTGTCCAACTCGTGGCCGGCGTGGCGTCAACGGTGTAGACGCTGATCCGGTCCGCGGTGAATTCGGCACACTCGGCGACGACCAGAGCAGGTTGCCCGCCGACCACGTGCAGGGCAAGCACCGGCTTCTCCGCCGGAGTGCAGGCGGTCAGCCCTGCCAGCGCCGCGAACGCCACCAGGACACCCATCGCTGTGAATGAGTTTCTCAGGTCGCTCCCCCGTTTCACCGAACGGCCGTGCGTCGATTGGCACCGCACACTGAACCGAGGCTAGGTGAGTGCGATCAAGCGCGAGAACCGCGACGACATTCGCACCTTTCCGGACGTCAGTCGTGCGACCGATGGCTGCCGAGGTTCCTTCCGGGTCGTGCCACCGCGCCGGCCTGGAGTGGCCTGGCCACTCCAGGGCGGCGCGGACGATTTCGGGATGCCTAGCCGGCGTCGTCGCCCTTTGACGCGGCGCTGACCACGGCGGCGAGGGCGGTGGCGAGGTCGGCTTCCACAGTCGCCTTCTCCAGGCCGAGGCTGGTGAGCACGCCGGCGCCGTCCTCCTGCTCGAGCAGGGCGAGCAGGATGTGCTCGGTGCCGATGTAGTTGTGCCCGAGGCGCAGCGCCTCCCGGAACGTCAGCTCCAACGCCTTCTTGCCGCGCGCGTCGTACGGGATGAGGTCCGGAACCTGCTCGGCCCGTGGTGGGAGGACGGCAGCGACCGCCTCCCGTACCACCTCGGGGGTGGCGCCGCGACCAGCCATCACCCTGGCGGCCAGCCCTTCCGGCTCGGCCAGCAGGCCCAGCACCAGGTGCTCGGGGCCGATCTCGGCGTTGCCGCTGGCCCGGGCCTCCTCCTGCGAGGCGATCACCACGTTGCGGGCACGTGGGGTGAACCGGCCGAAGCCGGCGTTGGGGTCGAGCGCGGCCGCCTCGGTCGCCTTCGGCACGAAGCGCTTCTGGGCGGCCTGCTTGGTGACCCCCATGCTGCGGCCGATGTCGGTCCAGGAGGCGCCAGAGCGCCGGGCCTGGTCGACGAAGTGCCCGATCAGGTGATCGGCGATCTCGCCGAGGTGATCGGCGGCGATGACCGCGTCGGTGAGTTGGTCGAGCGCGTCGGTGTGCGCCGTCTTGATCGCCTGGATCAGGTCGTCGAGCTTGACGGGGTTACTTATCTGGAGAGGATCTGTCATGCGTCAACCATAGGTTGACGCACTCCTTGCGTCAACCATGAGTTGACGATCGGCTCCGTTCAGGCGGCATACTCCGGCAGGAGCTGGGCGACGGCCGCCGGCGAGGGCATGGCGGCGATCTCCTCGGCGATCAGGCGTGCAGCGTCTCGCTGCTCGACCTGGCCGTGCCGCGGGAGCAGGCGGTGTGCCTGCTCGGCGATGGCAACCGCATCCACCTCGCCGGGAAGGAGCCGCACTGCGACACCGGCGGCGGTAAGCGTGTCGGCGTTGGCGAACTGGTCGGCGCCCTGCGGCAGCAGCAACTGCGGTACGCCAGCCGCGAGCGCGCCGAGGGTGGTGCCACTGCCACCGTGGTGCACCACCAGGTCGACGAGCGGCAGCAGCTCCGCCTGCGACACCCACTGGTGCACGCTGACGTGGTCGGGGATCTCGCCCAGTTGTTCCACTGGCACCCGGCCCGCCGCGACCACCACCTCGGCGTCCAACGCTGCCAGGCCTGCGATGGCGGTGCGGAGCAGCTCCGGCGTGCCGAACGCGGTGCCGAGGGTCAGATAGATCAGGGGCCGGGACGTCCGACGGCCGACCCGTTCGGGCAGCGGGGCGGTTGTCGAGAAGGCCACCGGTCGCAGCTCGATCCGACGTTCGGTGGCGAGGAAGTTCCTGTCCTGAAGGGAGGGCGGCCAGATGTCCAGGTGCGGCCGACCGATGACCTCGGCGTTCCTGGTGGGCAGTTCCAGGCCGATGCCCTCGGGAAACATCCGGCCGAACCCGTGCCACAGGCCCGGGATCCCGGCACGGTGAGCCGCCACGGCCGCCCCCGGCAGCCCCCACTCGTGCACCACCAGGTCGGGGCGCAGCCGCGCCAGCTCCGGTGCGAGATCCTCGGCGTACACCTCGTAGAAGGCGTCGCCGGGGCGGAACGGCCGCAGGCCGTGCGCGGCGAGCGGCGGGTGCACCTCCGCCCCGGCGGCGAAGTGCACCTCGTGCCCGGCGTCCCGGACGGCGATCGCCAGCGGGATCAGCGGGTAGGTGTGACCGACGGACGCAAGACTGGCGAACAGCACACGCATGGCGTCGGACCCTACCCGCCGCACCGTGAGGCGGGCCCGGTCCGCTGGCCCGTATACGGTGGGCTCCGGTCGAGCGCGGTCACCGGCGGGAAGGGCGGTCATGCGTCTGCACGTGGGGTGCGCGATGTGGAGTCACAAGTCGTGGCCCGGCCACCGGCTGCCGCCCACCGAGCGCCTGCGGCACTACGCCAGTTGGTGCGACGCCGTGGAGGGCAACACCACGTTCTACGCGACCCCGGCCCGGGACACCGTGGCCTCGTGGGCCGCCCAGACGGATTCCGACTTCCGGTTCGTCCTCAAACTTCCCAAAGTCATCACGCACGAACGCCGGCTCACCAACGTCGACGAACCGCTGCGCGTCTTTCTGGACGCCATCGAACCGCTCGGCCCGCGCGCCCATGCCCTCTGGATCCAGTTGCCCGGCTCGTTCGCGCCCGCCGATGTCCCGGCCCTGGGCCGTTTCCTGGAGCAGCTTCCGCAGTCCCACCGGTACGCGGTGGAGGTGCGCCATCCCGCGTTCTTCAGCGACGCCCGCGCGACCCGGCTGCTCGGGGCGACCCTCGCCGCCGCCCGCGCCGAGTGGATCCCCTTCGACACGACCGCCTTCTTCGCGAGCCCACCGACCAGCGATGCGGAGCGGGACGCCTGGACCAAGAAGCCCCGCGTGCCGCTCCGGTCCCTCGCGCTGACCGACCGGCCGATCGTCCGCTACCTCGGTCGAGACGACCCGACGCGCACTGTCGAGGGGTGGCAGCGCTGGGTCGACGTGACTGTCACCTGGCTCCGCGAGGGGCGCTCCCCGACGATGTTCATCCACACCCCGGACAACGCCGACGCGCCGGCGCTCGCCCGCCGGTTCCACGACGAGGTACGAGCACGCGTACCCGGGCTCGGCGCGTTGCCCGAGCCGATCCCGGTCGAGCCGCTGACGCTGTTCTGACCCGACGGGTCAGCCCTGCTTGTCGAGCAGGTCGTCGAGGTGGGTCGCCGTGCTGATCAGCGAGAGGTGGCTGAACGCCTGCGGGAAGTTCCCGATCTGCTCACCTGTCGGCGCGATCTCCTCGGAGTAGAGACCGAGCGGGTTGCTGTAGGTGAGCATCTTCTCGAAGGTCAACCGGGCGTCGTCGATCCGGCCGGCCAGGGCGAGCGCCTGCACGTACCAAAAGGTGCACATGTTGAAGGTGCCCTCGGTGCCGGCGAGACCGTCCGGCGAGGCGTTCGGGTCGTAGCGGTAGACCAGGCTGTCGGAGACCAGGCCGGTGTCCATCGCCCGCAGTGTCGACTCCCACATCGGGTCGGTCGGCGAGATGAAGTTCAGCCCCGGCATCGCCAGCAGCGACGCGTCCAGGATGTCGGACCCGTAGTGCTGCACGAACGCGCGACGTTCCTGGTTGAACCCACGAGTCATCACCTGCTCGTAGATGGCGTCACGTTCGGCGGACCAGCGGGCGATGTCGCCGGGCCGGCCCCGGCGTCGCGCGATGCGGATGGCCCGGTCCAGCGCGACCCAGGACAACACCCGACCGTAGGTGAAGTCCTGCCGGCCGGAACGGGTCTCCCAGATGCCGTCCTCGGGCTGGTCCCAGTGCGCACAGAGCCAGTCCATCAGCCCAGCCGTCTTGCGCCACCCCTCGTACGGCGCGACCAGCCCGTTGCGGTCCGCGAGCTCCAAGGAGACGAGCGCCTCGCCGTAGATGTCGAGCTGGAGTTGGCCCGCGGCACCGTTGCCGATCCGCACCGGCGCGGAGCCGCGGTAACCCTCCAGGTGACCCAGCACCTCCTCGGGAAGGTCCGGTGAGCCGTCGATGCGGTACATGATCTGCAAGGGGAGGTTGCCGTCCCGTGCCTCGCGGATGCGCGCGTCGAGCCAGAGCAGATACTTCTGGGCCTCGTCGGTGAAGCCCAAACGCAGCAGAGCGTGCACGGAGAAGGACGCGTCCCGGATCCAGGTGTAGCGGTAGTCCCAGTTCCGCTGCCCGCCGATCTGCTCGGGCAGCCCCGCGGTGGGCGCGGCGACCAGGGCGCCGGTCGGTGCGTACGTCATCAGCTTGAGGGTCATCGCCGACCGCTCGACCACCTCCCGCCAGCGGCCCTTGTACCGGGAACCGCTCACCCACCGCCGCCAGTAGTCGCGGGTCTCGGCGAGCAGTTCGCACGCCTCGTCGGTGCTGAGTGCTCGGGGCGCGTGCGGGCAGGCCGTCTCCAGGACCACTCCGCCGACGTCGCCGGCGTGCAGGGTGAACGACGCGGACACGCCGTTGGCGTCGCGTTGGACGTCCCTCGTGCCGAACTGACGCAGCGAGTTCTTGAAGGCGGCGAGGGTGAGGGTCGTCGTCTGGCTGCGGAAGACGTCGCCTTCGGGGTGCACCTCCAGTTCGTACGGATCGCGCCCGTAGTTGAACCGTGGGTGGCAGTGGAAGCGGAACTGCATGCTTCCCCGGACCATCCGGACCAGCCGGATCAACCGGTGCCGGTCGGTGGCCTCCGCACCGGTGACGGGCATAAAGTCCAACAGCTCACCGACACCGTCGGCGCTGTGGAAGCGGGTGATCAGGATCGGCGTACCGGGCAGGTAGAGCTGCTTGCTCGTGTAGTCGACGCCGTCGGGCGAGAGCTGGAAGTGGCCGCCGTTGCGGCGGTCCAGCAGCGCGCCGAAGAAGCTCGGCGAGTCGAAGCGGGGCGCGCAGAACCAGTCGACAGTACCGTCCGTGCTGATCAGTGCCGCAGTCTGTAGATCACCGATCAGACCGTGGTTCTCGACTGCCGGGTAGCTGTCCACGCTGTCCCCCGCCACTCTCGTACTGGCAATGGCGGCGACTACCCGGGAGCCAACGAAAGATGCGGTCCGCGGCTCGACACGGTCGAGACCCACCGCTCATTGCGGAAGCAAAGCTTCCGCAATCGTCGATAGCGTCGACACCAACGACATCGACGAGGGGACAACCTGATGAGCCTGCGAGGATTTGCCACACTCAACATCTGGGCGGACGACGTGGCAGCGGCCACCGCCTGGTACGCGGACTTTCTCGGCGTCGAGGCGTACTTCATGCGCCCCGGCCCCGACGGACGCCCGGCATACACCGAGTTCCGCATCGGGGACTACCAGGCCGAACTCGGCATCATCGACAGCAGGTACGCACCGGCCGGCGCGGCGACCGGGCCGGGCGGCGTGGTCATGCACTGGTGCGTCGACGACCTCGACGCGACAGTCGAGCGGCTGCTGGCGATGGGTGCCACGGAGTACCAGCCGACAACTCCCCACGGGGACGGGGGGTTCATCACCGCGGCGGTGGTCGACCCGTTCGGCAACGTGTTGGGAGTCATGAAGAACCCGCACTACCTGGACGTGCTCGCCTCGCTGAAGGCGGCCTGACGCTCGACCTTTCCGACGGGCGGCTGACGGCTGAGCAGTCGTGACAGAGATGCCGGGCAGCTCAATCCCACTCGTCCGGGTCTGCCGTCCGTCGCACCAGCGCTACCGCTTCGCGGGCATCCAGTCCACTGGCCATGAGCAGGTCGTGCGCCGAGGTGCGGAAGTCACCAGCGGCGATCATGCCCGAGTAACCCAACCGGTGGGTGTGCGGGCGGGTGGGATCCGATGCGACATCTCCCTGCGCCTTCCCAACCAGCTCAACGGCGGCCAGGATCTGCTGACGCGCCTCCCGCGGCTCCGCCTGCGTACGGATCGCGCATCTCAGGGTCTGCACACTGACGGCCAGCAGGTCAATGGCCGCCGGTAACTCCTCCGGCAGCGGCTCGTCGTCGAGGACGGCCCTCGTGAGCCGCCTCGCGATCCCGCGACAGCTGTACAGGCTGCGCTCCATATGTCGGACTGCGTCGGTGTAGTAAGACAACGACGGGCGTTCGTGCCAGCGCAGCGGCGCCAGTCGCACCACCTCCTGTGCAGCGTTGAGCCCATCATCCAGTGCGACCAACCGAGGGCCAAGGAGACGTAACGCGCCCAGGCTCCGCTGGGCGCCGTCAAGATCCCGGAGGCGCAGCGCGGCGGCCAGGTCGTGCAGGGCGGTGACGGCCGGATCAATGACCGGTTCGGCCAGCCGCCGCACAGTCCGCTGCGGGTGGATGGGCACCAGCAACAGGCCGACCGCCAACCCGACCAACCCACCGACCGCCGCGTCGACGAAGCGAGGGATGGACAGGTCACGCACGGGCGGTTCCAGGGTGGCGATGAGCACCGCGGTGCCGCCGGCCTGGGTGAGCAGCGAACCACCCCCCTTGAGCAGCACCGCGACGATGATCGCCAGCACGACGACCACACCGGTCTGCCAGGCCCCGATGCCGAAGAAGGGCATGAGCGTGTCACCGACGGCGAGCCCGAGGACGACCCCGATCAGCAGTTCGATGGTGCGCCGCAGGCGTGAGCCCATCGAGGCGGCCACGATGCCGACAGCCGTGGTGGGCGCGAGGACCGGCGCAGGATTGCCCAGAAACTGGAACCCCACGAACCAGGCCAGCGCCGCCGCGACGCCGGCCTGCACGGAGAGCAACCCGTAGAGGCGCAGTCGCCAGGCGCGGGTGCGCAATAAGTGGCGCATCCGCTCACGCAGGCCGTCCCACGTCCGGCCCGCCCGGGACCCCTCGCGCGCGGACGGGTCGCCGCCGGTTGCTGGCTGCTGCTTCGCGGGCATCCGCGCCGCTTACCCAGGGCGGACGACCCTATCCGGCACGGCCGATGCAAATCGGTCAGTGGGCCGGATTCGGCGTGTGCGGCAGTTTGCCGAGCTGGCGCCAGTTCGTCTCGGCGACGTCGACATCGTAGTGCTTGGCGGCGGCGAGGATGTTCTGGAAGGCCAGGTCCCGGTCCTTGTCGGTGACGCCCTGCACCTGATCGAAGCGGGCGATGGCGTTGCGGACGTGGCTGGCATCGGTCATCGGTTCCTTGCGTTTGCCGGGGAACGCGAAGACGCTCTCCGGCAGCTCGCGCTTGTCCTTGTCCGACAGGCCACCGTGCTTCTCGTGGGGCTTCCAGGTTGATGTCATCGTCCGGCATTACCCGCACGCTGTCCGGCAGCACCTCCGAAGCCGAAATTTCCCGGACCACTGCCGACCACAAGATCCATATCACGCCGACACGGCGGGGTGGAGCCGAAGCCCTTCAGACGGCGTCCCTTGTGGAGTGCGAGCATGGCCGACATGGATATCTATGAGGACTCCCGTACGGTGTCACGCTCCGACCTGGCCGCCTGGCTGCGCCAACTGGCGAACCAGCTGGAGGCTGACGGGCGACTCTTCTACGGCGCGGCGGGTGCGGTGACGGTCGCGGACACGGTGCGGTGCGAGCTGGAGATCGAACGGGAGAGCGAGACGGAGGTGTCCGTCGAGATCGAGTTCTCGTGGACCGAGCCCGCGCGCGTCAAGGAGGCGGACGGCGAGGGGCCCTCGAAGGACGACGGGGCCACCGAACCGACCGACGCCGCGCCGCCCGCCGCCTCCTAGCGACGTCGGGAAGCCGGTTTCCGGTCCTACGAACGCTCGCACGCCAAGAGCTCGAACGGCCGGATGCCGATGCTCGACGGCCTGCGCGTGATCTCCGGCGACGCCCAGAAATAGCCGGGGCCAGGCCCGTGTCGGCCTGGCCCCGGGGTCTGCTCGGGTCAGCTACGCAGCGTCCACTGCTGGTTCGTGCCGCCGTTGCAGGACCAGAGGATGAGCTTGGTGCCGTTGGCGGTGGCGGCGCCATTGGCGTCGAGACAGAGCCCGGACTGGGCGTTCGTCACGGTGCCGTTGGCATTGATGTTCCACTGTTGGTTGAGCCCGCCGTGACAGTCCCAGATGATGACAGCGGTGCCGTTGGCAGTGCCGGCCCCGGACGCGTCCAGGCACTTGTTGCCGTAGACGGTCAACTGCTTGCTGGCGGTCTGGGTCCACCGCTGGTTGGTGCCGCTGGAGCAGTCCCAGAGCTGGGCCTGGGTGCCGTTCGTGGTCGAGGAGTTGGGCACCTCGGCACAGCGACCGGACTGGCCACCCACGAGTTGTCCGTTACCCGTACCGCTGCCACCGCCCTGCTGCTGCCTGACGATCGAGGTCGACTCGGCCGACCGGTTGCCCTGTGCGTCGACGACGTAGAGCCGGTACTCGCCCTGGGTGGCCGGCACGGCGATGGAGGTGGCGGTGCCGGTCGCCCTGGTCATCGTCGCCCCGGCGGTGAAGGTGGTGGTGCCGTACGGCGCCAACCAGACCGACTTGGTGGCGTCGCCGATGCTCCGGATCGGGATCGACGCCGTGGCACTGGTGACGAAGGTGCTGGCCGGCAGCGCATAGTTCGGCGCGGAGAAACTGCTCGCCGGAATGATGTCGCGGTACGCGTCCTCAAGGCCGGAATTCGCGGCGATGCTGTACGCCGTCGCCGGCCAGACATAGTCGGAGGAGACAAGGATGTCGGCGACAGTGCTGTTCGGCAGGTTCTTGTTGGAGACCTTGTTGATCGGGCCGTAGATCTGCGTGATGCTCAGATCGTGCTTCCGCCCGAAGTCGTCGGAGTTGATCATCCAGGTGACGTTCTTGTCGATACTCAGAACGTTGTCGCGGAAGGTGATGAACGCCGAGCCCTCGTCCGGGTGCAGTCCGTACTTGTGGCCCGACGGGACGCCCTGGAGATAGTTGTTGGTGATCGTGGTGCCGGGCTGGCTGCCGAGCGTGTAGATCGGAGCCGTGTCGCTGAGGCGCTGCACCGTGTCGATGATGTGGTTGTAGCTGATGGTGTTGTTTCTCGCCGTCGTGGTCGGCCGGTTGGGCACGATCGAGCCCGACGATCCGTCGAAGTTCCACCAGCCCCAGCCGAGCGTGATGCCCGACCACGGGGTCTTCTCGATCCGGTTGCGCTGGATGGTGAGAGTGTCGGCGAAGTACGCGGAGATGGGGCTGTGCCCGTTGAACAGGACCGCGCTGTCGTAGAGGTAGTTGTTCTTGATGTCGATGTTCTTCGGTAGCCCCTCGACCGACGCGGCGTACTTCTCGCGGTTGGTCGACGTGCCGTCCCCGATGTAGACGTGCTGGGGATGACCGACGGTGATGGCGGACCCGGCGATGTCGTTCGTGTGGTTTCCGATCAACTGGGTGCTCTGCACGTCATTGATCATGTTGATTCCGTCGGCGCCGGTGTGCTGGATCCGGTTACGTTGCAAAAGGACCCCGTCGGCGTTCTGGATCTGGATGATGCCGGGCGTCACGTCCACATTCCGGTAGTAGTAGACGTGGAAGTTGCCCTTCGCGTACACCTGGGCGCCGAGGTTGCCCTGCTGTGCCTGCTTGAAGGACGAGCCGGCGACGTTGAACAGGTTCCAGTCGGAGTGCTGGACCGTCAGTCCGGAGAACGTGATGTTGCGCGCGTGGCTGCTGGTCGAGGTGCCGGCCACCCGGAGCAACGTGGTGACGTTGTTCGGCGCGTAGACCGTCGCGGTCGACATGTTCTCGGCGCTGGCCTTGTAGTAGTAGACAGTCTTGGTGCCCTTGTCGAAATAGAACTCACCGGGCGCGTCCAGGAACTCGTACGCGTTCATGAGTTTGTGGGTGCCGCCGACCTGGGCGTTGCCGTTGAACGCGCCCTGCGCGATGGCCGCGCCCGGTTGCTGGAAGAGGGCGACCCGGTTCGCGCCGTCGGAACTCGTGGTCACCTGGCGGACTCCCACGATGGCAGTGGTCCAAGTCGTACCCGTCTCGATCTCGATGTCGTCCTGGTTGCGCGGAACGGCGGGGAAGTCGCTCAGGCTGTATTTCGCACCGTCGCACTGCGACCCCGACTCCCAGGCCCACGAGGCCTGGTTGGCAGTGATGTTGTACGTGCCGTAGCAGCCGGCCGAGCTGATCGTCTTCGACGCCATGTACGCGCGCTTGTCGTTGACGTACAGCGCCCGCAACTTGTTGGCGCGGTCCAGCGGCGCCTTCCAGATGTTGCCGCTGTGCTGGCTCCATCCGGTCACCTGGACGCCACCGTCAAGGACCGGCTTCTCATTGGGGTAGGCCGCGTAACTGACCCGGAATCCGTTGGTGCCGGAGTCGCTCGTCCCGAATTCGATAGTGCTGCTCACCGGGTAGGTTCCACCGCGGAGAAAGACGTTGACGTCGCCGGTCATGTTCGTGGTTACCGTACGAACGATGTCCCGGGCACGTTGCAGAGTCCGGAATGGCGACTGCAGGGTGCCCGGATTGGCGTCGTTACCGTCCGGGGCGACATAGTAGGTCGCCTGGACCGCGGCCGAGGCCGGTAGTTGGTTTGTCAGCACTGCCGGCAGTGTGGCGGCGACAAGCGCCGCCACCGCCAGCACTGACATTCGAGCGGTGGATATGGCTGACTTCACGTCTGTTCCTCTCACTGGTCGTCGATGTGGTGCCCAAAGTGCGTATCGAGCGACGAGTACGGAACAGCGACGCCACTAAGGGCCGGCGGGGACTTTCCGTCGCCCCGACCGCACTCTTTGTTAACCGCCCCGAAATTCTTACTGGGAGCGTAGGTCACACGTCTGACCAATGCAACCGGCAATTGGAGGGCGTCTATGCAGAAATGCCATCGGATCGGGCAGATCAGCCATGCCGCCCGCACCCCCCTGCTTGCGTCGTCCGACGAATCCGCAGCGACGACACGGGGCTCGTCGTCGCTGCCCGCGACCACTCGCACGCACCTCGACGCGCCAGGGCACGCCGGCGGTCCGGCCTTCCTTTGGAGCTGAATCGTCTACGACATCACCGACAGCCGGCCCTCGAACCGTCCCGCGACAACGCCCCCACGCGGGCCCCCGCGACGCCACCGCCAGGCGATTCGCCCGTGCGACACCGCGCTACCACCGTCAGGCGGTTCGCCCGTGCGATGCCGCGCCACCACCGTCAGGCGGTTCGCCCACGCGACACCGCGCCACCACCGCCAGGCAGTTCGCCCACGCGGTTCGTCGCGGCGCCACCGCCACAGACCCCCTGCCTGATTCGTTTGCGGCATCAGCTCCATAGGCACCGAAGCAGCCATCGAACCCCGCCCACAACTGGCGGTCGCGAGAGGCTCAGCGGCCACCCCCGGGCCGGACCGACGACCATCCCACCCAGGAGCCGACGCCGCGAAGCCCGAAAGACTCCGAAAGTTTCGGCGGCTCAGCGAGCCGAGGTCGTGTCCCGGGCATGCCCATGTCAGGCGCACCGCACACCCGCCAGCCGGCCACGGAGCCCACCCATGTGCATGGATCACACATTGACTTGCGTTGATGTTCTGCTTACAGTCACCACCGATATACCGAAAGTTTACCGAAAAGTTGCCCGGAGGTCCGGCCACCTTCCGCAGGTCGCCACGCAGCGACGGCGGCCTGGCGTCGGTCCGCTCCGGCGGTGAACCAGGAGGAACTCCAGCGATGTCGCAGCTCGTCCTGTTCGCGATCGACATCTGCGCGGTGGCGCTGCTCGTCTTCGGGCTCTACTTCCCCCGGCACCGCCGGCGCGACCTGGTCGTCGCCTACCTGGGGGTCAACGTGGGCGTCCTCGCGGTGGCGAGCGCGCTGAGCGCCAGCGACGTGGGCGCCGGGCTCGGGCTGGGGCTGGCGCTGTTCGGAGTGCTCTCCATCATCCGACTCCGCTCGACGGAGCTCGACCAGCACGAGGTCGCGTACTACTTCTCCGCTCTCGCGCTGGGGATTCTCGGCGCACTCAGCACCACGTCGGTCTGGCTCAGCGCAGGCCTGATGGCACTCATCGTCGCTGTGATGTTCGTCGGCGACCACCGACGGCTGCTCCGGCACTACCGGCACCAGATCATGGTGCTCGACTCCGCCGTCACCGATCACGTCGCTCTCGTCGCCCAGCTGGAGCAACTGCTCAACGCCCGGGTACACAACGCCATCGTCCAGCGGCTCGACATGGTCAACGAGACCACAGTCGTCGACGTCCGATACTCGGTCGCCCGGCGCAGCACCGCGGCCGGCACCAGCAGGTCGGCACGGGCCGGGGCGCTCCGATGAGCGCGCCACAGCTGGCGACGCTGACGCCGATCGCACTCGCCGAGGTGATCGACCGGGCGGCGCTGCAGTGCAGGGTGGACCGCAAGTACGTCATCGCGGTGGACGAGTTGCCGCACCTGCTGGACCACCTCGCCCCGTACGCCCGGGTGCTGGACATCGATGGTGAGCGCAGCTTCCGGTATGAGTCCGTGTACTTCGACACGCCCTGCCTGGCCAGCTACCACTGCGCCGCGTACCGGCGGCGCAGGCGCTTCAAGGTACGGACCCGGACCTACCTCGACTCCGCCCAGTGCTGGCTGGAAGTGAAGATCAGCGGAGCACGCGGACAGGTCACCAAACACCGACTGCCGTATCTCGCCGAGGACCGCCGCACCGTCCGGTCCGGGCGCGGGTTCGTCAACGAGGTGCTGGACCGGGAGTCGATCCTGTCCAATCTCACCGGCAGTCCGCTCGAGCCGGTGCTGGTCACCAGCTACCGTCGCTCCACTCTGCTGCTGCCCGCAACCGCGAGCCGGGTCACCATCGACACCGGGCTCACCTGGCAGGACGGTGACCGCACACTGCGACTGCCCGGCATCGCCGTGGTCGAGACCAAGACCAGCTCGGCCCCCTCGCTGGTCGACCGCGCGCTGTGGCAACGCGGGACCCGGCCCGTACGCATCTCGAAGTACGCCACCGGCCTCGCGGCTCTCCGCCTGGACCTTCCAGACGTGCCGTGGCGACGGACGCTACGCCGCCACTTCCGCGCCGACCCGTCCTCGGCACTCCTGGAGTTGACAGTTCCCACCCGATCAGAACAGGAGGCATCGTGCGCATGACCACCCGCACCACAGGTCTTCCGGTGGCGGCCCTTCGTGCCGCCGGGATCGCCGCCACCGCCGTGTTCGTCGCAGGCCTGCTCGTGGTGTCTTCGCCGCCGGCCGGCGCCGAACCCGTCGCCGCCGCCCAGGCCGCCCAACCGGTCACCGAACTCCTCGCCGGCACCCCGGCCACCGATGCCGCCGCGGCGGACGACCTGGTCGGGGACATCATCTTCTCGGTTCCCAGCGGCACCTTCCAGAGCGAAGTGGCGGTGACGCTGAGCAGTACGGTCAGCGGCGCCCAGATCCGCTACACCACAAACGGGCAACCGCCCACCGCCCAGTCGTCGCTCTATTCGGGCTCGGCGCTGCGCTTCACCCGCACCACCCAGTTGCGCGCACAGGCGTTCGTCGGCCAGACACCGACGGGTGCGCCCGGCACCGCCATGTACGCCGCCCAGAACGTCACCACCGCCCACGACCTGCCGGTGGTGCTGATCGACTCCTACGGCGCCGGCCGGCCCGATCGTGAGTACTTCGACGCCACCACAATGATCTTCGAACCGACGGGCGGCGGCACCACATCGTTGGCGGCCGCCCCGACGCTCAGCACCCGAGCGGGATTCCGGCTGCGCGGCAACTCGTCGGCGACATTCGAGAAGACGCCGTTCCGGATCGAGTTCTGGGACAACGAGGACGACGACGCCGACCACCCGGTGCTGGGCATGCCCGCCGACTCCGACTGGGTGTTGCGCGGCCCGTTCCCCGACAAGGCGCTGATCCGCGAGGCGCTCGTCTACGACCTCGGACGCGAGATGGGGCTGCCGGCTCCGCGCTACCGGTTCGCCGAGTTCTACCTCAACACGGACGCCGGCCCGGTGGGCGCCAGCGACTACATGGGCGTCTACATGTTCATGGAGACGATCAAGAACTCCAAGGATCGTCTCGACCTCAAGCAGTTGGACTCCGACGATGTGACACTGCCGAAGATCCAGGGCGGGTACATCTGGAAGTTCGAGTGGATGGCGGCCGAGGAGCCCACGTTGCCGTGCACCGGGCCGGCGGCCACCTGTTGGAACTACCTTGAGGTCGCCGACCCGTCGCCCCTGCAACCGCAGCAACGGGACTGGTTGCGCGGTCACCTCCAGGAGTTCAACGACGTGCTGCACTCGTCGAACTTCGCCGACCCGACCACCGGATACCGCAAGTACATCGACGTCGACTCGTTCATCGACCTCATGATCGTCAACGAGCTGAGCCGGGAGATGGACGCCTACGTCCGCAGCTCGCACTTCTACAAGGACCGGGACAGCAAGATCTTCGCGGGTCCGCTGTGGGACTTCGACCTCAGCTTCGGCGTCGGTGGGTTCTTCGGCAACGACCAGGTGTCGGGCTGGCAGCACCAGCAGACCCGGCAACCGTTGCCCAGCGACTGGTTCGCCCAGTTGCTGCGCGACCCCGCGTTCGTCAACCAGGCCCGAGCGCGCTGGCAGACGCTGCGACGGGGCCTGCTCTCCGACGCCGCGCTCCAGACCCGGATCAACGCTCTCGCGACCCCGCTGACCAACGGGGCTCAACGCAACTTCCAACGCTGGCCCAACCTGACGTCGCCGACCGTCAGCTTCTTCCGCACCCCGACCTCGCCCACCTGGCAGGGGCAGGTCCAGGTCATGCGGGACTGGATGCTGTGGCGCGCCGCCTGGTTGGATTCCACCGCCGGCTGGGGCGGGTCCGTCACCACGCCGCCTCCCACCACGCCGCCGCCCACCACCCCGCCGCCGCCGACGGCCGGCTGCACCGCGACGTACGCGGTGACCAGCCAGTGGACCGGCGGCTTCCAGGGCGAGGTACGGGTCACCGCGGGAACCTCGGCGATCAGCAACTGGACCGTGACGTGGACCTTCGCCGGTGGCCAGAGCATCGCCCAGGCCTGGAACGCGACAGTCACCAGCCAGGGCTCGGCGGTCACCGCCCGCAACGTCGCCTACAACGGGGCACTCGGTGCCGGTGCCAGCACCGCGTTCGGGTTCCTCGGCTCGTCCACAGGCACGCCCAGCACACCGACGTTGACCTGCACGGCGAGTTGACCAGCCACAGGCCCGGGGCCGGGTCGACGATCGACCCGGCCCCGGCCTCGGTCACCTGATGGAAAACTCGGCCAGCCGCAGCGGGGAGTCGAACACCAGGTAGACGTCGTGGGTGCCGACGGCCCGGGTCAACTCGGTGCTGGTGCTGACGTAGCGGTAGTCGTCGCCGGTGCTGGGCACCGTGGCCGTGCCGAGCAGCCGGCCGGTGGGCGACCCCCTCCGGATCTGGATCGTGCCGGCACCCGCACCGGCCTTGGCGACCTTCGCGCTGAAGGTGCCCGCGCCGGCACGCAGCGCGGAACCGTCGAAGGAGATCCACTGACCGGCGGCGGTGGCACCGACCGCCGTACCGCTGGGTTTCGTCTCGTCGACGAGCCGGACCCCCGCGTACCTGTCGAAGTTCTCTGCCCTGGTGGGCCGGGACAGGTCGCGGGCCGGGATGGTCTCACCGCGGACCCGGACGGCGGCGCGGGCCCGGATGTCCTCGACGGACGCCCCGACCATCAGGTCGTGGACCGACGACTCGACCACCCACCTGCTGCGGGTGACGTCCCAGTGCGCCAGGTCGGCGGCGGGCAGGCGCAGGGTCACCGTACGGGTCTGCCCGGGCGCGAGTTTCACCTGTTGGAACGCCTTGAGCTGGCGGATCGGGGTGGTGTCCCGCGAGGTGCGCTGGTGGGTGTAGAGCTGAACGACCTCGGTCCCGGCCCGGCTGCCGACGTTCGTCACGTCGACACTGGCCGTGATGGTGCCGTCGGCGGCTACCGACTGCGCACCGGTACGCAGTTGGCCGTACCGGAAGCGGGTGTACGACAGCCCGTGGCCGAACGGGTAGAGCGGCTTCGCGCGGCTGTACAGGTAGGTCTGCCCGGACGAGATGATGTCGTACTCCAGCAGGTCCGGCGGTAGTTGCGAGTCCGAGCGGTACCAGGTCTGGGTGAGCCGGCCGGACGGGTTGCGGTCGCCGAAGAGGACGTCGGCGACGGCGTGACCGGTCTCCGCCCCCGCGTGGGTGGTCCAGACGATGGCCGGTACGTGCTCCTGCTCCCATCGGATGGTGACCGGGTAGCTGGTCTGGAGCACGAGCACGGTCCGCGGGTTGGCAGCGGCCACGGCCTTGACCAGCGCCTCCTGGCCGGCGCTCAGCGCCGTCGAGGTCCGGTCGTGCGCCTCGCGGCCGTTGATGAACGGGTTGCTGCCGACCACCAGCACGGCGGTGTCGGCAGCCTTGGCCGCCGCAACCGCCCTGTCGATTCCGCTGCTGATCAACTCACGACTGAAGTGGGTCGCGGCAGCCGGGGTCGATGCGCCGAGCTTGAGGGCACCGTCGTCACCGATCGTCACGTACGTGTCGGCACCGAACCAGCTCTCCTTGGTCTCGTAGCCGACGTAGCGCAGAACCACAGTTCCGTCGGCCTGCGGCTCCAGCTTGAACTGCTGCTGGACGTACCAGCCGTTCGGTTGTTCGTCACGGGTGACGAACGGCCCCCAGTTGTAGCCGAGGTAGCGGCCGTTGGCGGCGTTGCGCAGCGTCACCACGTCCTGTCCCCAGTCGACAACGTCGAACTGGGCGACCAGCGCCGGGGTCGCGCCGGTCCCGAGGACCGGGTTGGCGTCGGTGGTGCCGGTGGCCGAGACGTACCGGCCGGTCGCCGTGTCCTTCAGGGCGATCCGGTCCGCCCCGTCGAGCCCGTTCACACTGGCCGAGCTGCCCAGCCGTTCGCGGATGCCGTCCAGCGCCGTCACCTGGTAGGGCAGGTCTGCGCCGTACCAGTCGGAGTAGAGGGTGTCGGCCAGCGGGCCGAGCACCGCCACCTTGCGGGTCCGGGCCGGGTTCAGCGGTAGCGCCTGCCGCTCGTTCTTCAGCAGCACCATCGCCTCACCGGCGGCCTGCCGGGCCAGTCGCTGGTGTTGGGGGCTGTTGATGACGTCAGGGGTGATGCCGCCGTACCGGCCGCCGCCCGGGTCGAACTCACCCAGCCGGAACCGGATGCTCAGGATGTCCCGGATCCGGGCGTCGATGTCCGCCTCGGTGAGCAGGCCGGTGGCGAGGGCCTGCTTGATGGCGGTGACGGTGGGCTGGGCGTTCGTGTCGTCGGTGATGAAGCTGCTGAGTCCGGCCTTGATGATCGCCGCGTTCGCCTCGGCCTGGGTCGGGTAGTACTGCTGCGAGTTCACCAGGTTGTTCGGCGCCCAGGCGTCGGTGACGTTCATCAGGGTCTGGTCGGTCCAGCCGCGGACAACAGTGTCCAGGTCCGGGTCGACCGTGGCCGGACGACCGTTCACCAGGTTGTACGCGGCCATCATCCCGGTCGCCGCGTCGGCGGCGATGGCCGGTTTGAAGGCGGCGCGGTCGTACTCGTTGAGCACCCGAGGCGGCACGTTCGAGGAGGTCACGTCCCGACGGACCTCGTTGTTGTAGGCCAGGTAGTGCTTGAGCGTCGGTGCGCTCTTCAGGTGGTTCGGGTCACCGCCGGTCATTCCCGACCCGTACGCGGTGGAGATGGCCCCGGTGAGCAGCGGATCCTCGGAGTATCCCTCCTCGTTGCGGCCCCACCGGGGGTCGCGCAGCAGGTTGACCACCGGCGCCCAGAGGTTGAGCCCCCAGACCCGGGGGTTCTGCGCGTGGTAGCCGCGCGCCTCGTCGCCGACGGCCGAACCGACCTGCCGGATCAGCTCGGTGTTCCAGGTGCTGGCCATGCCCACCGGCTGGGGGAACGTTGTGCCGCGGGCCTTGACCACAGCGCCGTTGTTGTCGATGTCGGTGGACCAGGCCACCCCGTGCAGCGCCTCGGTGCCGGTCTTGAACAGGCCGATGCCCAGCCGGGGAACGGCCGGCTGGTACTGGTGCAACCAGGAGATCTTCTCGTCCAGGGTGAGGCGGCCGAGCAGGTCGTCGACCCGGGCCTGCACGGGTAGGTCGGGATCTCGGAACGGGTAGGTGGGCTCGGCGAGCGCCGTGCCGGGGAGGGCCGGTAGGGCGAGCAGGGCAAGCGCGAGCGCGGTGATTCCGCGCCGAAGGCGCCAGTTCCGCATGCGGTTCTCCTCATGTCGTACGACAGACGCCCAGCGGGCGCCGAGCGACAGACGCCCAGCGGGCGCCCAGACCGACGTGACCAGGCTCGACACCCGGCTGACGGGCCTGTACGACGAATCGTCGAAGCGCTTCGACGACCCCGCCGCGTCACCACGGCCATGATTGTTGTGATCCGCGCAACTATAGATGCGCACCTATGGCTCGGCAATACCGGCCGGCACCCGCCGCACCCCACCGTCGACGGCCGGGGCGACCGTCTCCGGAATACCGTCGCCCGGCAGCGCGGCGAGACGCTTGACGAGCCAGGCGGACGCACCAGAGCCAGCGGCGCTCCGGCGCCCACCCTCCTGATGGTGCGCGACGACGATGCCGCCGGTCCGGAATCGCCATGTTCGGCGGACCAGGACGCGGTCGCCGTGCGCGAGGCTGGGCACCATACTGTGCCCCACAACCGTAGGCTGCTGCTGATCATCGTCGATTCGCCGCCGCCGACCGGGCCTCACCGTCCGGTCGGCGGCAGCATGCTGGAAGGCCACACGATGGGGGGGCATGGTGCGTCGATGCTGGGGATAGCCGCGTCGCAATGGCGCGTACGGCTGCGCCGGTCGCTGGCCCTGCTCTCGATGATCGCCGTCGCGGTAGCCGGGTTCACCCTGCTCACCGGGGCGGCGGTGACGTCCCGGCTGGATGCGGTGGGCGCGGTCAGCGCCAACTACCGCCCGGTCTACGACCTTCTGGTCCGCCCGAAGGACGCGGTGCTACCGCTGGAGCAGGAACGCAATCTGGTCCAGTCGGGCCAGTTGGCGGGTATGCGTGGCGGCATCACCCACGATCAGTGGCGCGAGATCCAGGCGGTGCGTGGGGTGTCGGTGGCGGCACCGGTCGCGATGGTCGGGTACGTGATGCGCACGGTGCCCGTGACCGTCGACCTGTCGGACCACCTTGACCCGACCGCCGAGCGTCAGGTGTTGCGGGTCCAGCCGACCTGGGTGACGGACGCCGGGCTGAGCCAGATCCCGGACGGGCCGGCGTTTCTCTACGCGACGCGCAACCGGCTCGACGTGCTGCCCAACAGCGAGCTGAAGAGCGGCGGGGGCCTGCCACCACCGGAGGAGGTCGACGCCGACGGCCAGCGGGTCAAGATCTGCCCAGCGTCGGCGGCCATCGCCACTGACGACTGGCTCGCACCAACGGACCTCCGCGCCCGATCGTCGTTGACGTGCGTCGGTGGCATGGGTTCGACGGATCGCGAGGGAAAGGCGACGCGGCCGACCGTCACGTTGGCGTGGACGGTGCCGCTCCTGATGGCCGCGGTCGACCCTGAGTCGGAGGCCGCGCTGGCCGGACTGGACCACGCCGTCACCTCGGGCCGATACTTCACCTCAGCCGAAGCGCCGACGTCGCGGCGACTGGACGGAATGCCGTACCCCTACTCGGTGCTCCCGATCCTCATCGCGGACCGACCTCAGGTCGACAGGACGCTCGACGTCACCGTGCAGCGCCTGAACCCGGACGCGACCGAACTGGTCCGGACGTCCGCCGACGACCAGCGGCTACGCGCGGCTCTCGGCGACGAGTCCGGCACCCCGATCGCCCAGAAGTCGACGTCGGTGGCGGAGCCGTACCAGGACATGGTCAACCGGATGCTCCACCCGGGAGACCTGGGCGTCGAATACGACTTGGCGACGGCGAACACCATGTGGCTCCACCAGTTCTGGACCGTCGGGCCGGCGAAGACGACGCGCGACGGGGACGGTCTGCGTGCCCAACCGGATCCGTACGACCTGAAGGTCTGGGGCCAGGGGGCCGACGACGGCGGGTCGTCCCGGCACGTACCGATGGAGTTCGCGGACACCAGCGTCCGCAGTGGCGTGGCCGTCCACCGGAACCTGGCCCACGGGTACGAGCCGCAGCCCGGGGACGTGAGCATGCCTGACGCGGCGCTGGGCGCGGTGGGCACCTTCGACCCCGCCAAGGTTTCGCTGGGCAGCGCGCTGTCGGCGGTGCCCATGGACACGTACTTCAACCCGGGCGCCGAGGGCGCCGACGAAGCGTCACGGCAGGCGCTGGGCGGCCGACGCCTGGCCCCGAATTCGAACGTCACCGGCCTGCTCAGCCAACCACCGCTGATGCTGACCACGATGGCGGCCCTGCCGGCCATCTTCGACTCCGGCGCGTACAGCACGGAGCCCAGCTACCCGGAATACCAACTCAACACCACCGCACCGATCAGCGTGGTACGCGTCCGGCTGGCCGGAGACGTCGGCATCGACCCGGTCTCCAGGGAGCGGGTCCGTGTGATCGCCGAGGAGATTGCGCAACGCACCGACCTGCAGGTCGACATCACCCTGGGGTCCTCCCCCACCGCGATGACTGTGCACTACCCGGCGGGCAACTACGGCCGGCCCGACCTCGCCGTGGCCGAGCCCTGGGTGCAGAAGGGCGTCGCGTCCGTGCTTGTCCGCGCGGCCGACCGCAAGAGCGTGCTGCTGTCCGTGCTGGTGCTCGCGGTGTGCGCGCTGGCGGTGCTCAATGCCAACACCGCCGCCATCCGCGCCAGACGCACCGAGTTCGGCATCCTCACCTGCCTCGGATGGGGCCGACGACATCTTCTCCAGCTGATGTTCATCGAGATCGTCGGTATCGGTCTCGCCGCGGGCCTCGCGGGCAGCGGGCTGGCGCTCGGGATCGCGCTCGGTCTCGGGCTGAACATCGCGTGGAGCCACACGCTGCTCGCCGTACCCTCAGCAGTGGCCCTTGCCCTGCTCGCCGGCGGCTGGCCGGCCTGGCGGGCGGCCCGCCCAGACCCCGGCGAGATCATCCGACCCGCCGTCTCGGGTCTCGCCCTCCGCCGGCAGGCGCCGCGCGGGCTGGCTACCCTCGCCCTGGCCAACCTTGCCCGCACTCCCGGTCGGACCAGCCTCGGCGCGTTGAGTCTGATGATCGGGGTGGCCGCCCTGACCATGTTGTTGGCGATCACGTTCGCGTTCCGTGGGGCGATCACCGGCACCCTGCTCGGTGATGCCGTCACCCTCCAGGCCCGCACCGTCGATCACATCGCCGTCGCGGTCACGATCGTGCTCGGCATCGTGTCGGTCGCCGACGTGCTCTATCTCAACATCTCCGAGCGCGCCGCCGAGTTCGCCCTGTTCGGTGCCGTCGGCTGGACCGACGCGATGCTGAACCGGCTGGTCGTGATCGAGGCCGTCGGCATGGGCGCCATCGGTGGCACGCTCGGTGCCGCTGCCGGCCTTGGCGCGGCAGCGGTCTTCGCCGGGGGCGTCACCGCTCCGATCCTCTGGTGTTCTGGAGCCGCCCTGGTGTTCGGCGTCGCCGTCTCCGCCCTGTCGGTGGTGGTGCCGATCGCCGTGCTCCGCCGACTGCCCACCGCCCACCTGCTCGCCGAGGGGTGAGCGGCAAAGGAGTAGGTCCGATGAAACGGACGTCAGCTGCGGCGTCGAGCACGCTCACCGTGCCGCTTGTGTGTCTCACGCGGGTACGGAAGTCGTTCCCGCTGCCCGACGGAGCACCGCTGGTCGCGGTCAACGACGTCAGCCTCGCGATCGCCGCCGGCACCGCGATCGCGTTGACCGGGCCGAGCGGCTCGGGCAAGTCGACGCTCCTGCACCTGATCGGCGCCATCGAACAGAGCGACGGTGGCACGATCGACGTCGGCGGCCAGGAGGTGACCGGCTTGTCCGGCCGGGCATTGGCGGCCTACCGGCGACGGGTCGGCTTCGTGTTCCAACGGTTCCACCTGCTGCCCACGCTCACCGCCCTGGACAACGTCATGGCGCCGCTGATTCCGTTCCGCACCGATTTCGACAAGGTCGCTCGTGCGCGTGAGCTGCTGGCGATGGTGGGGCTCGCCGACCGGGCCGCCGCCCTGCCGTCGCGGCTCTCCGGCGGGCAGCAGCAACGGGTCGCCATCGCCCGTGCGTTGATCAATCAACCTGCCCTGTTGCTGGCAGATGAACCCACAGGCAATCTCGACAGTCAGAACGGCACCGCGATCGTCGACCTGTTGCTGCGGCTGCGCGACGAGCAGGGTACGACCCTCATCATGGCCACCCACGACACCGGCATCGCCGCACGTTGCGACCGGGCCGTCCAGATGCGGGACGGGTGCCTCACCAGCCTGGACCGGTGAGGCGCGGGCCACCCCTCGGTCACCAGCGGTGGAGCACATTCACCGCCAGCGCGGCCACCACGGTCACGAAGAACACGACCCAACCCACCAGCTGTCGGGAATGGTGACAGTGACGTAAGCAGCGAACACTCTTCCTCCGTTGTGGTCGTTCGCCGCCTGGACGATCCAGCACGGTGGATGTGAAGGGTGCCGGGTGGTGCCGCGATCAGCTCGCTGGCCGCAGCGACCCGAACCGCACGCCGGTGGCCTGTTCGGACATCTCCCACAGACGGCGGCCGTGCTCCGGGTCGATCGCCGCCGCGGACAGCTTTCCCGGCGCGGGGTGGCCGCGCAGCTCGGCTGGCCCACCGGGAGCGATGAGCCGTCCCGGTTGCGCCCCGGGGTCGGTGGCGGCGAACAACTGCGGCCAGACACCGCGCTCGACCGGCTGGGCGAGAAGCGGGTTGCCGATCCGGCCCAGCAACAGCCGCCAGATCGGCGTGCTCGCGCTGCTCTGCAGGTTCGTCGCGGTGTACCCGGGATGGGCGAGGAAGCTGCGCAGTGGGCTGACCGCGGCGTCGAGCCGCCGATGCAGCTCGTAGCCGAAGATCGCGTTGGCCAGCTTGGACGTGTTGTAGAAACCCATCGGGGAGTAGCCCCGCTCGCCGGTCGGGTCGTCGAAGCGCACCTTCGCCTGGCGGTGGTTGACCGAGGTGACAGTGACCACCCGCGGATCCCGGCCGGCCAGCAGGAGGTCGAGCAGGAGGCCGGTGAGCGCGAAGTGCCCGAGGTGGTTCGTGGCGAACTGCATCTCGTGACCCTGCGGGCTGAGGGTGCGCGGCAGGGCCATCACCCCGGCGTTGTTGATCAGCACGTCCACCCGACGGTGGTCGGCGTGCATCCCGTCGGCGAAGGTCCGCACCGAGTCGAGGTCGGCGAGGTCGATCCGTCGGACGTCCAGGTCGACGCCGGGCCTCTCCGCGGTGATCTCGGCCGCCACCCGCCGACCTCTCTCCTCGTCGCGGACCGCCATGACGACGCGTGCGCCACGGACGGCGAGCGCCCGGGTGGTGACCAGGCCGAGGCCAGCTGCGGCACCGGTGACGACGAAGGTACGGCCACTCAGGTCGGGGATCTGTTCAGTGGACCAGCCATTGACAGTCATGCGACCTACTGTGCTATCGGTGACACTCAGTGTCAAGCAGTGCGCTTGATGCCAACAAGGGCATGATGTGGCACCGAATGACGTAGCATCGACGGATGAGATCTCGTGCCGACAGCAGCCTGGCCGAACGTAAACGCCAGCTCGTTGCCGACGAGCTGCGCGACGCCGCCCTGATGCTGCTCGCCACAAAGGGTTTCGACGCGGTGACCGTCGACGACATCGTGGCGGCGGCCGGCATGTCGCGACGTACCTTCTTCCGCTACTTCGCGTCCAAAGAGGACGTTGTCGTCCGGTTCCTGGCCGACACCAGCGCGGACATCATCACCGAACTCGCCGCCCGGCCGCCCGCCGAGCCACCGTCGGTCGCGCTGCGCCACGCTCTCTGGGTGCCGCTCGCCGCCTGCAACGACCACCCGGAGCACTCCGAGCGAGCCCGGGTCGTCGTCCGTCTGATCCTTGACACAGCCGCCCTGCACGCCCGCTGGCTGGAACGCCAGATCGAGTGGCGAGCCGAGCTGGCCGCCGAGTTGGCCAACCGCCGTCGCGTCGACCCGCACACCGACCCCTACCCACGGATGGCCGCCGGGATGGCACTGCTGGCACTCGACACGGTGCTTCAGCGGTGGCAGCCGGGCGACGACGAGCAGCACCTGGCCGAGCTGATGGACCAGGCGTTCGCCGTCGTGGCACCGGCCCTCGACGCGCCCGCCGCGTCACAGGCCGCCGGCTGATCGGCACCCTGCGCGAGTCAGCGCGGTTTCAGCGCCCTTTCCGGCCAGCTCAATACGTTCGCGGCATGACACTCAAACGTTCCACGCGCACCAGGCGCGGGACTGCCGTGCTGGCGATGATCGCGGTCACCGCGACAAGCGTGCTCTTCGGTGAGCCCGCGTCGGCCGATCCCGTCCCCGTCCCTGTCTCTCAGGCGGCGCTCACCGACCGGGCCTTCGGCCAGGTCGCCGAGATCCATCTCCAGGGCGCCGCTCGGATCACTACCGTCGTCCTGTCGGCCGAGTTCGTCCAGTGGCACCGGCTGCACCCGAACGCCACCGCCGAACAGGCACAGGCCCAGCTCACCGCACGCCAGCAACTGCTCGACGACTCGTTGACCACGTTCGACCCCCTGCTGCCCGAACAGGACCTGCTGCTCAAGTCCGTCGACATCCTGCTCGGCGCGCCCGGCGGCGACACCCGGACCTCGCCGGAGATCACCGGCCTGGTCGAGGCCGTGATCGGCAGGACGGTCGAGCCGTGGGACACCCGCGAGGAACTCGCCTCCGGCGCGCTGCGGACCGCCCAGTGGCTGCGCGGCCGTGATGACGCCCTCGCCGCTGTGTGGTCCGCGGTCCGACAGGCAGGGGCCGCGAGCACGCCGGTCGCCACCGCCTGGAACGCCGTCCTCGGTGAGCCGGTCGGGGTGGACATCACCAGCACCTACGACGAGTTCCAGCAGGACCCCGGGCTTTCGCATGTCGACCTCGACGCGATCCTGGCGCTGCGGGACGACCCGGCGGCGTACGTCGCGGCGGCCAAGCAGCAACTGGCCTCCCTGCACGCGCAGTTGCTCGGCCTGAGCCTGGAGATCCGTCTCGAAATCGGCGAGAACGACCAGAAGTGCCCGCCGGAAGGGCCGCCGAGCGCCGCGTGCACAGCGGCGGCGAAGAAGGCCGCGGAAGACCGGGACAAGGCCCGGCAGCAGACGATCTCCGACATCAAGGCCGGGGTGGGCATGGTCTCCACCATCATCGGGTTCGCCGACCCCGCCGCCGGCAAGAAGTCCAAGGTGATCGGGGAGGCGGTCCTCACCACGATCAGCGCGATCTCCAAGTACGCGGCGGCGATCAGCGGCCGTGGCCTCGCAGGCTCGGTCTTCAGCACCGCGACGTTGGCGATGACCGGCAACATCTTCGGTGCGGTGATGTCGGTCGTCGGGCTCTTCGGCAGCAGCGGACCCTCGCTTGACGCGCAGATCCTTGCCCAGGTCAAAGCGTTGCGCGACGAGGTGCGGGCCCTCGGCGACGAGATGCGGGCCAGCTTCGCGCGGGTCGAGGCCCAGATCAACACGGTGTACGCGAACATGATGGCCCAGTTCGACAAACTGAACGCGGCGATCGTCGGCAACACCGCGCAGATCACCCTCGTGCAGCAGCAGGTAGCCCAGCTCGGCCTGCGCCTGGAGGACATCGCCGCCACAGTGCTCGCCGCGATCGGCGGCGCCACCCTGCACGACGCCCGCGCCGACATCAACAGGTACATCGGGTACCGGGAGAACTTCGGTCAACCGATCCCGACGTACAACGAGTTCGTCGGCCCGGAGAACGAGTTCCACCTGACCTCGACGCAGCTGGCCAGCGGCGCCGCCTTCGTCGTGCCGAAAACCGACGCCGACAACCCGGCGGTAGACCCGACCACGGTGCTGAACAGCTTCGGCGAAGCCCGGTCGATCAACTACCTGGCCCGGGTCGCCAACGGGCGTGACCCGTCGATGGCCGAGCCGTCGACGCCGGTCGGCAACCCGGCGGTGTGGAACCTCGGCGCGCAGTCGTACGCCATGTTGATGCTGCAGAACCCGACCTACGCCGCCCAGGTCAGCGCCGGCCGCGCCGCGCAGATCGAGGCGGAGGGCACCCGCATCGCCGACCTCGCGGCCAGCTTCGGTCGACCGGCCGACGGCAACGCCAACGGCCTGATCACCGGGCTGGTCACCGAGTACGTCGCCGCCACCAATGAGCTGTCGACGGCGCTGGCCGCTTTCCGGACCAACGAGGTCCAGGTCCGCTACGAGCCGGACGCCAACGGCGTGCAGGTGAAGACGCCCAAGAACTACGACCTGTTCTGGGACACCGACAAGCCGCTCGCCCCGGCACCGGCGAAGGCCGACGAGGCGACGGTGCCCTCCTGCGAGAGCAGCAGGCAGATCGACCGGCCCAGCAACGTTCGCTACGACCTGATGTCGAACATGGTGCGGGCACTCCAGTACGCGTACACACCGCGCCACGACGAGCCGCCGGGCGGTGTACGGGAGTTGCCCGAGGTCGGCCACTGCTACACGCCGAGCTGGGTGCACACCCGGACGACGGGCAACGGGAGCGGAGTGATCCGCTCATACGGCAAGCTGCGGTTGCAGATCCACAGTCGGTTCCGGCTGAACTCGTCAGCGGCCTGGCAGAACTCGCGTACCGCCGACTACACCTGGCCGGACGAGCAGGTCTACCAGGTCTACTGCGAGTTCTTCAGCTGTAGCAGCCAGACGACGCCCGAGCAGGCCCTGACCCAGAAGTGGCCGTCCGGCCGGTACGCCTTCGCGAGCGGCGCGACGGCAGTGAACAACACGGCACTGGACACCACGCTGACGCCGACCCTGCGCGGTTTCCTCCAGGCCCGGCAGAAGTCCATGTACGACCGGGTACGGGACCAGAGCACCCAGGTCAGCGGGCCGGTGCCCACCGCCCTGAAGAAGGTCAACACGGCGGCGCGGCTGCTCCAGGCGTACACCCGGTTGGGTCTGCCCAACGCCCTCGACTCGGACGACGTGTTGTCCGCGAACCTGTTCGGGCAGTACCAGATCCCGGTGAACATGCCGACGGACGCCAAGATCGGTAATGCCTATGCCAAGGCGAGCGGGAACTACGCCCAATGCGGCCCCACGCCATGCTCGCCCGACCCCAGCCGCCCACTGCGCGACCAGGCCAGCCTCAAGGTGCCCTGCGAGCCCGCTGTCGACTCGTCCAACCTGCCCGGTGACCCACTGGGCGACTGCCTGATCACCAGCGCGCGATCCCGCGCCAACACGCTCATGCAGCGGTACGAGGTGTGGGCGGACCAGATGACCGCCGGCCTGCACCGCGAACGGGTGCCGTGGATGAACGACACCCTCCTGGGCCTGCGCATCACCACACGCCTGACCCACGCCAACTGACCGGAGCGTTGCCGGCGTCTGCGGACGCCGGCAATGCCTTGTCTCAGGTTCAGTGGCGATCCAGTGATGATCACCACGTTCGGTGAACTCTCCAGTAACGGAAGGGTAGCTTCGCTGGCGGCGCTCAAGGCGAGGCCGCATCGCTCCCCCCGGCGACCGTGACGTGTCCGGGCAATGCCGCCCTGACGCCGATCTACCGACTGTCGCTGATCGGCGGGTAGCTGCCGAGCGCGTCCACGGGACGCCCGAGTGGAAATGGCTGTATGTCTTCTGTGCTGTCCGCGGTCAACCGGCCGCGTCTGTCCCGTCCGTCCTGGTTGTCGCCGAAGGTGTTCCGCACCGAGGTCCTCGCCGGTCTGGTCGTCGCCCTGGCGTTGATCCCGGAGGCGATCTCGTTCTCGATCCTCGCCGGTGTCGACCCCCGCGTGGGGCTGTTCGCCTCGTTCACGATGGCAGTCACCATCGCGATCTGCGGAGGGCGTCCGGCGATGATCTCCGCCGCGACCGGAGCCATCGCCCTCGTCGTCGGGCCGCTGGCGAAGGAACACGGTCTGGACTACCTGATCGCGGCGGTGATTCTCGGCGGCGCGATCCAGATCCTGCTCGCCGTGCTCGGCGTGGCGAAGCTGATGCGGTTCATCCCGCGCAGCGTCATGGTGGGTTTCGTCAACGCCCTGGCCATCCTCATCTTCGCCGCCCAGGTCCCGCACCTGCTCGGAGTGCCGTGGCTGGTCTACCCGCTCGTCGCCGTCGCCCTGGCGATCATGGTGGGGCTCCCCCGGCTCACCCGCGCCATCCCGGCGCCGCTGGTCGCCATAGTGGTCCTGACCCTGGTCACCGTCTTCGCCAGCGTCGCGGTGCCGACCGTCGGCGACGAGGGCGCCCTGCCGGACAATCTGCCCACCCTCAGCCTGCCGCAGATTCCCTGGACCATGGACACCCTCACCCTCGTCGCTCCCTACGCCCTGGGGATCGCCCTGGTCGGGCTGATGGAGTCGCTGATGACCGCCAAGCTCGTCGACGACATCACCGACACCCCCTCCAGCAAGACGCGCGAGTCCTGGGGCCAGGGCGTGGCCAACATCGTCACCGGTTTCTTCGGCGGCATGGGTGGCTGCGCCATGATCGGACAGACGATGATCAACGTGAAGGCGTCCGGCGCTCGTACCCGGCTGTCGACGTTCCTGGCCGGTGTGTTCCTGCTGGTCCTGGTCGTCGCGCTCGGCGACGTGGTGGCGGTGATTCCGATGGCCGCCCTGGTCGCCGTGATGATCATCGTGTCGGTGTCGACGTTCGACTGGCACTCCGTCGCCCCGGCCACGCTGAAGCGGATGCCGTACGGCGAGACCATCGTCATGGTCGCCACAGTCGCCACCACCCTGGCCACCCACAACCTCGCCATCGGCGTCGTGGTCGGCGTCCTCACCGCCATGGTGATCTTCGCCCGGCGGGTGGCCCACCTTGTCGAGGTCACCAGCGTTCTGGACCCGGACGGCACGACACGGATCTACTCGGTGCGCGGCGAGTTGTTCTTCGCCTCCAGCAACGACCTGGTGGGCCAGTTCGACTACGCGAACGACCCCGAGTCGGTGGTCATCGACATGACCCACGCCCACGTCTGGGACGCCTCATCCGTCGCCGCCCTCGACGCCATCACGCACAAGTACGCCACCCGCGGCAAGACCGTCGAGATCATCGAACTGAACAAGCCCAGCGCCCGCATCCACGACACCCTCGCCGGTCAGCTCGGCGTCGGCCACTGATGGCCACCACCAGCCGGGAGACCGGGCCGGAGCAGCACGGCTCCGGCTCGGCCACCGGCCGCCTCATGCAGATCGGCGAGGCCGCCGAACGGGTCGGGCTGAGCATCCGCACCATCCGCCACTACGAGGAAGCCGGCCTGATCGTCCCCTCCGCCCGCAGCGAGGGTGGCTTCCGCCTCTACACCGAGCCCGACCTCGACCGCCTCGCCGTCGTCAAACGCATGAAACCCCTCGGCTTCACCCTCGACGAGATGCGGGACCTCCTCACCGTCCTCGACGCCCTCGACACCGCCACCGGCGCCGACCGCGCCGCCCTGCTCGACCGGCTCGCCATGTTCCACACCGCCGCCACCACCCGCGTCACCGCCCTCCACGACCAACTCGCCATGGCCGAAGGCTTCGCCGACACGCTCCGCGCCGAACTCGACCACCACAAAGGCCCGACTGTCTGAACGCCCCCGGCATCGGTGGCCCCGATCTGTGCCGACCGGTCGGCACGCTTGCCGGAGCGTCCGGCTTGCATCCGGTACTCAGGTACAGGCTTACCGTCGTTGGTATGACCACTGACTCCCAGGCGTGGGTGCCCGAGTCGTGCACCTTGCCGAGCGGGCAACGACCGCTGCGGCTGGCCGAATTCGACAACCTGTTCGCCACCGCCCTGCTGGGGCAGCAGCGGCTGTCCCCCACCGAACTGCTGTGGCGTCTCGACCCGAGCGCCGAGGCGACCGCACGGGACCTCATCGGCCGGGAAAGCTCCTGCTGCTCGTTCTTCTCGTTCACTCTCGGCGTCGACGCCGGCACGCTGTGCCTCGACGTGCAGGTGCCGGCCGCGCACGTCGACGTCCTCGACGCGCTCGCGCTGCGAGCCGCCGGGCCGACGGCGTGAGCGGATTGCGCAGCGGCCAGGTCGCCGCCGCAGCCGGGGTGAACCCGCAGACGCTGCGCTACTACGAACGCCGCGGCCTCCTCGCCGAACCAGACCGAAGCCTGGGTGGACACCGCCTCTACCCAGCCGAAACGGTCACCGTGCTCAGAGTGATCAAAGCGGCGCAGCGGCTCGGGTTCACCCTCGACGAGGTCGCCGAGCTTCTCGACGCGGGCCGACACCGTCACGGACGCCACCCCGACGCCGGCCTGCGGGCCCGCGCCCAGGCGAAGCTCACCGAGGTCGAGGTGAAGATCGCTGACCTGCAGGTCATCGCCGGCACACTGCGCGCCGCGGTGAAGGCCGGCTGCGACGACCTCATCGAGTGCGCCGACCAGCCGTGCTGCCCAATCCCCTTCGCCACCATCGCTCCACCAGGCGCCTGTTCGACCGGGTCACCGGCATGATCGGGGTCCGCGGGCGCATCGGTACGGTCCACCCATGACCGTCGTCCGCTCGATCCTGCTGTTCATCGTCGCCGCCCTGTTCGAGATCGGCGGGGCGTGGCTGATCTGGCAGGGCTGGCGCGAGCACCGCGGCCTGTGGTGGATCGCCGCCGGAGTCATCGCCCTCGGCGCGTACGGATTCGTCGCCACCTTCCAGCCCGACCCGAACTTCGGGCGCATCCTCGCCGCCTACGGCGGAGTGTTCGTCGCCGGATCCCTCGCCTGGGGCATCATCGTCGACAAGTTCCGGCCCGACCGGTGGGACATCATCGGCGCCGGCATCTGCCTGATCGGCGTCGCCCTGATCATGTACGCGCCGCGTTCGGCGGGCGGCTCCTGACAGTAGGTGAAGGCGTCGGCGAAAAGTCGTGCTCGACCAGGGCGCAGCCCCGGCCGTGCCGGCGTCGTAGCTCGCGGGCGATGCTGCTCTTGCCGGAGCCGGAGTTGCCCCGGATGCAGACGAGGATCGTGTCCGGGCTGCCAGTGGGTTCAGCGAGCACGACGCCTCCTCGGCTTCAGTCGTTTCGCACTGTGAGGCCGAGGGCGGCCACGGTCAGCTGGGTGAGGTCAGGAAGTTGGTCTTCGCCGAGGGTGACGCCGCGCAGGTTGTCCAGCGGCGTCTTGAGGCCCTTCAGCCGGTTGCCCCGCAGGTCGGTGCCGTCGAGGTGGCAGGAATCCAGTT